>DASUUP010000292.1:0-3007 GCA_036373995.1 Acidimicrobiia bacterium | reverse complement strand
GAGCGCATCCAAACTCCACTGATAACCACGTTGCACACGGTGCTGCCCTCCCCGAGCAAAGTTCAGGAAGACATCATCGAGGCGTTGTGGCTGAAGTCTGCCTACACCGTCGTGCCCACCCACGCCGCTCGCGACCTGCTGTCTTCTCGATACTCCCTGGATCCACGCTCGATAGTGGTCATTCCGCACGGAACGGACCCATCCCTCCAGTGGGTGGCTCGTCTCCGCGGTTTCATGACAGGGCCGCGAGGCGCCCCGAACCTCCTCACCTGGGGCTTGATCGGTCCCGGCAAGGGTCTGGAGTGGACGGTGCAGGCGGTGGCGAGGCTCAAGAGCCGTTATCCGGACATC
The DNA here is from genome assembly GCA_036373995.1 of Acidimicrobiia bacterium. Taxonomy (GTDB): domain Bacteria; phylum Actinomycetota; class Acidimicrobiia; order Spongiisociales; family ZC4RG35; genus JANQRA01. Next base: position 2,656 of record DASUUP010000292.1, on the reverse strand, counting down.
GTCTACACGATCGCAGGCAAGACCCACCCGAAAGTGGCGCTGCGCGACGGCGAGAGCTATCGGAAGGCCCTCGAGAAGACGGTGTCCGAACTCGGGTTACAGGAGAACGTGCGTTTCATCGATGACTACATATCGCCAGACATGCTGCGCGAGGTGCTCCTCGAAACCTCCGTGGTGGTCGTTCCGTACGACTCGACAGAGCAAATCGTGTCCGGAGTGTTGGTCGAAGCAGTCGCCGCCAACGTGCCCGTGGTTGCCACCGCCTTCCCACACGCGGTCGAGCTGGCAGAGCAGAGGGCCGTCGTCACCGTCTCCCACCGAGACCCGGACGCCATCGCAGAGGCGATTGCCCGGATACTCGGATCCACGGCAGCCTGGGAGCAGATGATGGGGGCGCAGAGAGCGATAGCACCCGAGCTGGAGTGGGGCAGCGTCGCCATGGGCTATGAGCGGCTCGTCGACAACCTCGTCATAGGCTCCGCACAGATGAGCCATGTCTCTCCCGCTTCCTGAGTACGGGCACCTGCTGGGTCTCATCGACGACACGGGAATCTATGAGCACGCTCGATATGGAGTGCCGAGACGCGAGCACGGATACACCCTGGACGACGCTTCACGGGCCCTGATCGTGCTTTGTGACGGCCCCGATGACGAACGTGTTGTTTCGGCGATCCGGGTCTTGCTCTCATTCACGCTCGACTCGATGACCGAGGGTGGGAGATTCCGCAACCGCCTCACCTTCGATCGCCAATGGATCGAAGAGCAAGAGACCGGCGATACGCAAGGACGCGCCGTTTGGGCCCTCGCGGTGACGGCTGTGCGCGGCCCCCGACCGGACCTGCGTCAGGCGGCTGCCTCGGCACTTTCCGAGGTTCCCGCCATCGAATCCCGACATCTTCGGCCACTGGCCTACGCCTCCCTGGGAGCGCACGCGCTGTGGAAGCCCGATCTCGATGATCACATCGCAATGCGATTCGCAGCTCCGATGGCGGTGCGCATGCGAGATGCTCGGAGACCCTGGCCCGAGACTCGGCTCACATACTCGAATGGGCGCGTCGCCGCCGCGATGCTCGCGGCCGGTGAAGTCCTGGACGATCAGGATTTGATAGACCGGGGCCTGGAGGCCCTTTCTTGGCTGGTGGACGTCGAGAACCGCGGGAGTCACCTCTCGTTCACACCCGTTGGTGGCTGGGAGCCAGGCGAGCCAAAGCCCGGCTTCGACCAACAGCCGGTTGAGGCGGCAGCGATGAGCGACGCATGCGAGAGGGCGTGGATGATCACCGGCGAGATGCGATGGAAGCGTGTGGTGCTCCGCTGCGGAGAATGGTTACAGGGTGGGAACGACAGCGGTGTGAGCATGTACGAATCGGCTACCGGCGCCACGTTCGATGGTCTCATGGAGGACGGAGCCAACTCGAATAGCGGGGCGGAGTCGACGATATCCGGGCTCGCGATCCTCCAGGCGTGTCAACGCGTCTCGAGCGGGCCGTCGACTCTCTCCGACGTTCGATTCGGGGCAGGAACCCAACGTTGACGCGTGTGGCGATGCTCGCGCCGATCACCCATCGGCTGCCCCCGGCCGGATACGGCCCGTGGGAGCGGGTGGTGGCCGACCTCACAGGAGGTTTGGTGGCCGAGGGACACGACGTGACCTTGTTCGGGGCCGCCGGCTCTGAGACGCCCGCCCTCCTGGTTGCCACCACGCCGCATCCGCTGGAGGATTGGCCCGAGAGCGAACCCGCACCAGACCACCGCGTATGGGAGCAAGTGCACATCGCGGCGACGGCTGAGCACGTCGCTGCGGGTGGATTCGACATCGTGCACTCCCACATGAATGTCCACGCACTCGGTTACGCCCGACTTCTCTCAACGCCGATGATCACCACACTGCACGGATCGGCTTGGAACCTCGGGGTCCACCCTGCCCTCGAGCGGTACAAGGACCTCCCATTCGTCTCCCTCTCCGACTCCGAGCGCGCCTTCTTCCCGGCCCTCAACTACGTGGCCACGGTGCCCAATGGGATCGACACCCAGGATTTCGCGTGCGGCGACGGTTCTGGTGGATATGTGCTCTTCGTGGGTCGTTTGTCACCGGAGAAGCAGCCCGAAATCGCCATCCAGGTTGCCGTCGAGGCTGGAATTCCGATACGGCTCGCCGGCCCGATCGAACCTCGCTACCGCGATTACTTCGCAACCGAGATCCAGCCGAGTCTCGGTCAGCCCGACGTCGATTATCTGGGCGACCTGCAGCGGACCGAGCTCGTCGAGCTATACGGCAAGGCGAGTGCGCTACTCATGCCACTTGGTTGGGACGAGCCGTTTGGATTGGTGGTGATCGAGTCGTTGGCTTCGGGAACCCCGGTGATCGGATGGCGGAGGGGTGCCCTGCCCGAGCTGATACGGGATGGGATCACCGGGGCAATCGTCGACGACGTCGCCGAGGCGCTGGTCGCGCTGGAGCATCTGGACAGGTTCGATCGCTCGAAATGTCGTGAGGATGCCGAGTCGAGGTTCAGCATCGCAGAGATGACACGTGGCTACATCGAGGCCTACGAGCGCGTTCTTGGTTAGGAGCTCAACTCCCGCAGGAGTTCGTCAACCGCCACAGTCATGAATCGCACTCCCTGGTCGGCAAAGCCGTATGGGACGACGAGCC
>DASUUP010000291.1:0-6298 GCA_036373995.1 Acidimicrobiia bacterium | reverse complement strand
AGACCACCGAGGTAGACGTTTCGTCGTCCGGTGAGTTCTGGGATGAATCCGACGCCCAACTGAAGCAAGGTTGAGGTCTTGCCATGCACTACAGCCTTGCCCCCATTGGGACGCAGGGTCCCAGCGACGCAGCGGAGAAGGGTGCTTTTGCCGGCTCCGTTTCTCCCGATCACGCCGAAGGCTTCACCACGGTTCACCGAGAACGAAACGTGATTCAGTGCGACCACCTCCTCTGGGGCCCGTCGGCGTCCCAGACTGCGACGGATAGTGGGCTTACGCTCTACGTACGGCCGAAAACGGACGTAGAGGTCCTCGACGACGATCGATGGTCTGCTCACAAATGTCTCGCGATCTTGCCCTCGTAGCGAACGAACAGACCGATCCCAGCGAAGCCGACGACCGAGGCCCAGAGCGCGAACTCTGTGAGCATTCCCGGATCGAATGGGTCGCCAATCAATGCTGCTCGATATACCGAGATCAGAGCGAACATCGGGTTGGCCTCGGCATATGGCGCGAAGTTCTGACCCCTCTGCGTAGTCAGCATGCTGAGCGGCCAAATGATCGGAGACGTATACAGCCAGATCCGGTTGAGGTATGGAATGAAGTTGTTGATGTCACGGAATGGGACGGCCAGTCGGGCGGTAATGGAACTCAGGCCCAAGTTGAAGAGAAACTGGAGCGGGACGGCCACCAGAAGAAGGATGACTGAAACTGACGGAATTTCTCGCCGGAGAATCGCCTGAACCACCAACAAGACCCCGAGCGAAACAGTGAAACCTACGAGCGACTCGATCAGGTTGGCCAGGGGGAGGATGAGCCTGGGAAACTTGAGGTTCGTCAGTAACTTCGAATTCTGCAGGACGGCGTTGGCACCACCTGTGAGCGATTGGGCAGTGAAGTGGAAGACGAACATCCCAGACATCAAATAGATGATGTCCCTGCTGCTCGGAAAGATGAAGCCGAATACCAACCAGTAAACGAGGCTGAGCAGCAGGGGGTTAAGCACCCACCAGAAAAGGCCCAGTGCCGTTGACGCGTTCCTGGCCTTGAAGTTGCCCATGGCAAGGAACCAGATGAATTCCCTCCGACGCCACAGCTCTTTGATGTAGTCGCGGACGCGCCTGGAGTAGTAGACGGGGGCGGGGGCTGGAAGACCCATCGGATCGAGCAGTCTAGATCTCGTCTGTGACGTACTCAGACTCGCGGCAAAGACTCGACTAGATGTGCCCCACAGTCAGAACTACGATGGTGTCCGTTTTCACACCTGGGGAGTTGTTGACCAATGACTGATCATCTAATCGCGCCGCATGGCGGCGCGCTCGTTGACCTACTGGCCACCAATGAGCGGGCCGCGGAGCTGCGTGGCACCTCGCGCGACTGGCCTTCCTGGGATCTCACCGACCGCCAACTCTGTGATCTCGAGCTTCTGATGAACGGGGCGTTCTCCCCACTGACCGGATTCATGACTCGCGTGGACTACGAGTCGGTCCGCGACGATATGCGACTCGGCGATGGCACGCTCTGGCCGATACCGATCACACTCGACGTCAGCGAGGAGTTCGCCGACGGAATCACTGAAGGCGACTCGATCGCCCTGCGTGACGCAGAGGGTGTGATGTTGGCTGCGATACGAGTCGAGGACATCTGGCGACCCGACAAGAAAGCCGAGGCAGAGGCGGTCTTCGGCACTGCCAATCGCGAGCACCCCGGTGTCGCCTACCTGGTCAACCGGGCCGGACCGGTTTACATCGGCGGACAGGTCGAAGGGATCCAGCTCCCGATTCATTACGACTACCGTCGGCTTCGACTCACCCCTGCCGAGGTCCGCACCCAGTTCACGAAACGAGCGTGGACTCAGGTCGTAGCCTTCCAGACCCGCAACCCGATGCACCGGGCCCATGTCGAATTGACCATGCGCGCCGCCGCGGAGCAGGGGGCCAACCTGCTCATTCACCCTGTCGTCGGGATGACCAAGCCCGGGGATGTGGATCACTACACACGGGTGCGTGTCTATCAGAAAGTGCTCGAGCGATACCCGCACAACACCGCCACTCTGGCGCTTCTCCCCCTGGCGATGCGGATGGCCGGTCCCCGCGAGGCGGTGTGGCATGCGATCATCCGCAAGAACCACGGCTGTACCCACCTCATCGTCGGCCGCGACCATGCCGGCCCGGGCAGTGATTCCAACGGCACGCCCTTCTACGGTCCATACGAGGCTCAGGAGCTGTTGGCCAAACACGAGGACGAGCTCGACGTGAAGATGGTCGACTTCAAGATGATGGTCTATGCCCAAGACCTGGACACCTACTTGCCCGTCGACGAGGTCACCGACGAAATCCGCACGCTCTCCATTTCGGGCACCGAGCTTCGGGACAGGTTGAGCGATGGACGGGAAATCCCTGACTGGTTCAGTTACCCCGAGGTGGTCGCCGAACTTCGCCGCACTCACCCGCCACGGGACAGGCAAGGTTTCACGGTGTTCTTCACCGGGTTGTCAGGGTCGGGTAAATCGACCATTGCCAATGCCTTCCTGGTGAAGCTGCTGGAGATGGGAGGGCGCCCTGTCACCCTCCTGGATGGGGACATCGTCCGGAAGAATCTCTCCTCCGAGCTCGGATTCAGCAGAGAGCATCGCGACCTCAACATCCTTCGGATCGGGTTCGTCGCCTCGGAGATCACCAAGAATGGTGGCATTGCGATTTGTGCTCCCATCGCCCCTTACGACTCGACTCGCAAAGCCGTACGGGAGATTATTGAACCTGGCGGCGGATTCGTTCTCGTTCACGTCGCCACCCCTCTCGAAGTCTGTGAGGAAAGGGATCGGAAAGGTCTGTACGCAAAGGCGAGGGCAGGGCTGATCGAAGAGTTCACCGGTATCAGTGACCCCTATGAGGAACCGGCTGACGCCGAGCTCGTCATCGACACGACCGACACCCAGCCCGACGAGGCCGCCAACCAGATCATCCTGTACCTCGAGCGCCTCGGGTATGTCGGTGGCGATGGCGGCAGATAGGGGACGCAGACTCCAACTTCTCTATCCGTGAAGGCCGAGCCTCACTCGGGGCTGGACCGTCGGGTCCGGGGTCTCAGGCGCCTGAATCCCCAAGAAACCGGTTGTTGCCGTTGGCGATCATGGTGATCGGTGCGGACTGCGCTGAATGCCCTCGACGACTTTTTCTAGAGATCTGACAGCGAAGCTATTGTCTATGGATTCCCCAGTCGTCCCCCCCGACCGAACCGCATCCGGGCCGACGTTGTCGAATCTGATCGGGAGCAGGTCACCGAATTCGCCCTCGCCTACGACGAGGTGTGACCCATCCTCGATCGGCCCGACGAGAGACAGTCGATGGAAGAGACGCTGCAGTCAGTGGCCACCAATGTAGAACGTCACTGCCTGACTGATCTGATCGTGCTCAGATTCCAGATGCCTTGATCACCCCCCAAAAGACGCCACATTCTTAACCTCCGCCCAACATGACACCCGAAGCCTGGCTGACCGCCCTCATCGTCGTCCTCATCCTCGCCGGGCTGGTGGCCAGTGTCGCCTCACCGTCGATACTGGCGTTCTCCGGCGTCGTCATCCTCCTGTTGCTCGGGGTCATCGACCCCGCACAAGCTCTTTCCGGATTCTCCAACCCGGCACCGTTCACCGTTGGCGCCCTCTTCGTCGTCGCCCGAGCCATCTCCAAGACCGGCGCGATCCGACCGTTCACCCAGTCGCTCATGGGCACCACCGGACACATCCGCCGCCCGATGCTCCGGATGCTGGTCCCGACAACTGTGGCATCGGCCTTCATGAACAACATCCCCCTGGTGGCGATGATGATTCCCGAAGTCACCACCTGGGCGCGGAAGCGAGGGTCCGATGCCGCCCGCTTCCTCCTACCCCTCTCCTACGGAGCCATCTTCGGCGGGATCCTGACCCTGATCGGCACCTCCACGAACCTGGTCGTGGCCGGCCAGATGGAGGATTTCGGACTGGAGCCGTTCAGTTTCTTCGAGTTGGGACGGGTCGGGTTTCCGATCACCGTGCTTGGTGTGGTGACCCTGGTGGCTCTCTCCCCTCGTCTTCTGAAGCAGGTCCGTTCTCCGGCGGCCAGCCTGGCCGAGGCGGAGCGGGACTTCTCGATCGACATGGCAATCGCAGTCGGCGGACCGCTCGATGGGATAACGGTCGAGGAGGGCGGGCTGAGGCACCTGACCGGCGTGTTCCTAGCTTCAGTCGACCGCGGTGACTCCGTGGTGGCGCCGGCCCGACCCAACACCATTTTGCGGGGCGGAAACCGGCTCCGCTTTGTGGGCCGCATCGATCAGGTCCTGGACCTCCAGGCGATCAAAGGACTGGAGCACGCCAATCAGGACTACATCCGGGAGCTGTCGGTTCCCGGAGCGAGTTACTTCATGGTTGCCATCGGGCACGACAGTCCCCTCGTCGGTATGAGCCTGCGAGAAGCCGGATTCCGATCGAAATACCAGGCCGCCGTGGTCGCGATCCACCGCGCCGGAGTCAGGCTCGACGTCAAGCTCGGCGACGTAGTGCTCAGACCGGGCGACGCTCTCATCGTGCTCACCGACTCCGGGTTCGGACGTCGCTGGCAGAACCGTGCCGACTTTCTGGTGATATCGAGCCTAGGTGATGAGATCGAGCCGGTGGCACCGGGAAGATGGCGGACACTCGCCGTCCTCGGTGCGATGGTGGTGGTGGCCGCCACCGGTCTCCTGCCGATCCTCCATGCCGCACTGTCGGCAGCTCTGTTGATGCTGGTGCTTAGGGTGCTGACTCCTGAGGAGGCACGGCAAGCCCTCGACCTGGATGTGCTCGGCGTCATCGCAGCCGCCTTCGGTCTCGCCACCGCCGTCGAGGTGTCGGGTCTGGCTGATGTCGTCTCCGAGGGGCTCATCTCCGCGTTAGGCCGATTCGGGGAGATCGGAGTTCTCGCCGGTATCGTCCTCGCCACAGTCATCCTCACCGAGTTGGTGACCAACAACGCGGCGGCGCTGCTCATGTTCCCGATCGCGGTGTCGTCGGCGGCCGCCGCAGGTGTTGACCCGCGGGGCATGGCCGTGGCAGTCGCGATCGCGGCATCAGCCTCGTTTCTGACACCTTTGGGGTATCAGACAAACACCATGGTTTACGGCCCCGGGGGTTACCGGGTGACTGATTATCTGAAAGTGGGGTTCCCGATCACGATCATTGCCGTGATCGGAGTGATCTCCCTCGTGCCCCTGATGTATTGATCATCGAATGGGCGATCAAACCCCGACACGCTTTGTGAGCATTGAACGCTCAAAGTAACGTTCACCTGTGCTCGCTACAGTCCCGGCGATCACGCGCCCCAGATGCCCCCTAATGGAGTAGGTCATGATTGGCCGCACTGCCCTCACCGCTCTCGCAACTACCGCTCTATTGATCACGACGGTTCCCCTGTCGGCCCAGGACGTGGCGACGCGGCAATTCGAAGAGGAGATCTGGGACGAGGAGCCGGCCAAGGTGGAAGAGGTCGCAGAAGAGCTCGGTCTGGTCGATCTCCGCAGCCTCGATCTAAGCCGCACCGAACTGGCGAACCGCGGCTACGTCGGCAAAGGCCTCAACGTCCGGATCCCCGCCGGCGGCCACCGGGGGTTCGGTCCGTTCGACCGTCTCGACCCCGCCCCCATGGAGGCTTGGTTTCGCTACCACATCAGACTGACCAACTGGAATGCGGCCTCAACCGGCAAACTCCCCGGCTTCGCCGGCATCTACTCATCATCAGGCCGGGGTTGCATCCGCCCGACGGAAACCAGCCCGGGTTGGTCTGCCCGCACCATGTTCGGCGCACCCGGAACACAAGGCGCTCCGGACGGAAAGGTCCCCGTCGGGACCTATCTCTATCACGCCAACCAGGCCGGTGACTGCGGCGACGGGCTGTGGTGGGGCAGCCTGGAGCAGGGACGCTGGTATTGCGTCGAAGGCTACGTGAGGATGAACACCCCGGGCAAGAACAACGGTGTCCTCCGCGCCTGGCTCGACGGCAATCGCAAACTGAACATGACCAACGTCCAGTACCGGCGGGCCGGAGAGACCAACATCGGGGTGCGTCACATGTGGCACAACGTGTACTTCGGAGGCACTTGGCCGACGCCGAATCCCCTCTCCCTCCAATACGACCAGGTGGCCGTCTCGGACTCTGGCCGGGTGGGCTGTCTCCGCGCCTTCACCGACATCGGCAGCACGATGCATGCCACATCGATCCGGGAGCTCCACGCCCTGGGTTATCTCTACGGATGCGACTATCGGAAGGCATGTCCCCACGATGTG
>DASUUP010000290.1:0-4093 GCA_036373995.1 Acidimicrobiia bacterium | reverse complement strand
CCGGAGCGCGTCTGGCAGTTCTTCACCCAGCCGCAACTCGATTCGCCGCTCCTGTGGGACATGGTGGCGATCGTCACTTACCTGCTGGTGACTGTGTTCTTGTTCTCGATACCCCTGATCCCGGATCTCGCCATCGCCGAGACCTCGGTTGATGGGTGGCGAAGACGCTTGTACCGGCGTCTATCGATGAACTGGGTGGGAGCTCCCGAGCAGGAGCGGGTTCTGGGCCGTGCCACGACGGCATTGGCCATTCTCGTCATCCCCGTGGCAGTGATGGTCCACACCGTCTTGTCCTACGCCTTCTCGCTCACCAGCCGTCCCGGATGGTTCTCCACCATCTTTGGGCCCTATTTCGTGGTTGCGGCGATCTACTCAGGTGTGGCAGTGGTGATTCTGGCCACCGTCCTCTACAGGAGGATCTATCACCTCGAAGCCTGGATAGAGGAGCGCTCCGTGCGGTATCTGTCCTATCTGATGATCGCCCTCGGGGCGCTCTACGGGTACTTCACTTTCACCGAGATCACGACCGAGGGCTACGTCGGTGAGGAAAGCGCCGCGAACGTCCTGTTCACCATCCTGATCAGGGACTACTCGGTCGCGTTCTGGACCTTCGTCTTGTTCGGCCTGGTCGTCCCGATTCTCCTCGTCGCCTGGCGGAGGACGAGGACGCCGCTCGGGATGGGTGTTGCTTCCGCCCTGGTGATCCTCGGTATGTTCCTCAAGCGCTTCCTGATCGTGGTCCCGCCGCTCACCCAGCCGTTGGTGGGCGATGAGGTCGGAGTCTATTTCCCCGGGATCATCGAGATACTGATAACCGCCGGAGCCGCCGCAGGCATGGTTCTGTTGCTCATCGGGCTCTTCCGCGTCTTCCCTGTCCTGGGAATACACGAGATGGCGGCGCTCGGCGAAGAGTCTGGAGATCCTCCGCCCATCCCCGACGGGGGAGATACGTCGTGATCGTCTCGCGTAGCTTCGCGCTCTCTCTATCGGTGGCCGTTCTCGGGCTGTCCCTGGCCCTGCCCGCGTCGGCCCAGGAAGGGCCGGCGAGCGCCGAGCCGGCCACGATCGAACTCCGTCTCGTCATACCGCCGAATCTCGATGTACCGCCCCAGTTCGTCGCCACGGTGCGGGACGCCGATGGCAACGCGATACCTGGAATCGCCGTCGACTTCAGCCGCGAGCTCGAGTTTCTCGGCACGAAGCGAACCGCCCTTCTCGGCGCCGGGACTACCGATGTCGGAGGTATAGCTCGCTTGGTGGTGCTTCCGAGACAGGAGCAGGCGACAGTGATCGCTTCGGTTACAGGAAGCGACGTCACCGCCAGCATCGAAGCAACGTTCCCGGAAGATCGAGTCGACACCTTCTTCGATCCCGGGCATGAGCACGGTCTCCTCACTCCGCTGAGAGAAGTGATGCCCTCCGTCATCGCTGCTGTGGTGGTCCTTCTTTGGATATTCATCATCGGATTGGTCGTCACCTCGGTGAGACGCATCAGGCGTCTCGGTCACCGGAAGGAGGCCCAGGTCGCGCAGGCGGAGTTCAGAGAAAGAGAGGTAACGAAGTGAGGAGGAATACGACATGAGAGATCGAACGATTCCCAAGGCTTGGATCGCCACGATGGTGATATCACTCCTGGTGGTCTCCGCTTGTGCAGACGCTGCCGAGGAGCCCGAGGACACGACGCCGGCCACCGTCGCAGTGGCCGAGCCACTGGTGATTCAGGCGGACACCGTTTCCGGTCCGCTCAACATACCTGAGGCCGAGGGGACCTCGGTGTGCGTTCAACAGAGCCGTTTTCCGCGGAACTCGGAGATCGTCTGGCGAGCACGGATCATCGATCCCGTGTCCGGTGACGAGCTCGGTGACGACCTTCTCGATAGCGTGGTCGTCAATCTGGGGGACGGTCAGACCCTCGAAATGAGATATGGCCCCCACCCACGGGACAATCCGACCGATTCGTTCTGGACGACCTCGTTCGACATCCCCGTGGATTACCCGACGGGGTCTCTGGACTACGAGATCGTTGCCGCGGCGGGCGAGCGGACAGCCAGCTTCAGGCCCTTCGACGTCGCACCGTCGCTTCTGACCGTGACCGACGAGGTTCTAGAGACGATCGCAGAAGAAGGCGGTTGAGATGAACAAGCGAACGCGATGGAGCGGCGTTCTTGCGTTGGTACTGATCGTGGCGTGCGCTCCTGCGGGTGGGAGCGACGACACCACCACGGGTGTGTCATCACCCACCACCGAGGCCGAGAACGCCGTTCCCGCGTTCGTTGGGAGCATGTCGGTCGAGCCTTCCTCAGGACCGGCAGGCACCGAGGTGATCGTGCGAGGAGAGGAACTCCCACCGTCTGAGACTCTCGAGCTGGGGTGGATAACGGCCTCGGGATCCTGGGTCCTCGGCGGGGAGCTCTCCGAGGAGTACGAAGGGCGTGAATTCACATCCATTACCGAGTCGATGGGAACCATCGAAACTGATGGGACGGGGGCCTTCCAAACCCAAATGGTGGTTCCTGAAGGCTTTGGCTTCGCACACGACGTAGTGGTGTCGGACTCATCGGGGACGGTGCTGAACAAGGCACTGTTCGACGTGGATATCGAGGTCTCGATATCGCCAACTGAAGGGCCGCCAGGAACTCCCATAACCATCGATGTGAAGGGAATCGGGTGGCAGACACTGGAGGACACCCGAACCGTGATGTACGACAATGATTATGTCGGGTTCATGTCCGCGGTCACCACAAACGGCGTAGCACGGGCCGTTATCCCGGCGACCGGTGAGCCGGGCCCGCATCAGATCCAGGTGCTGCGTGGCGCCTACACGTTCCCCTATCGGAATCCGGCACAATCCCCGAGACCGGACATCCCCACCTTCGACTTCGTTTTCACGGTCACCGACGGTGAGCCTGTGCTGCCTGAGGAGATCGAGGACCAGAACCCGGATCCCGTCAGGAACGCCGAGTCTCCGCCCTCGCAAGGCCCGTGGATCTCCGCAGACCTGGCCTCGGCGCCTGTTGGCCACCCGTTGGTCATCTCCGGGGGAGGGCTCGAGTCGAACACGGAGCTCGAACTGGAGTGGTTCCGCATCGTGGGCAACAGGGTCAGCGGTCAGGGCTGGGACGAACTGGCACTCTCCTTAGGAACCGTGACCACCAATGCAGACGGAGAGTTCAGTCACAGTTGGGCCATCCCGACCGACGTCGGGGGTCCCCATCGCATCGAGGCGCGGTCGAGCGATGGGACCGTGGCCGAGACATGGGTGAGTGTCTTGGTCTCGGCAGAGCCGTTGGCTGTGGCGTCGGCGCCCTGGGGGACCGACTTCGAAGTTCGATTGAGCGGTGTTGGATGGACGGAGACAGCCAACATCTACGCCGTCGTCTACGACAACGGCTACCTCGGATATGCATGTGGATTCAACACGCAAGGAGAGGTGACCGTCCCACTCACCATGACGGGCGAGCCCGGGTGGCATTTCGTGGACCTCTATCCGGCTATCTACAAGGGAGAGGAGGTGCCGGGGCGGGACAACTTCCGCATCCCGCAGCTGACCGCGATCGACGATCACCCCGGAGAGGATCTCCCCATATTCCGCTATGCCTTTTTCGTCGAAGGCTGACAGAGAACCACATTCCCGAGTGCCGCCAGAGGAATTCGACCGTGTGCATCGGCGGCGTCCCGCTGAGAGGTGTAAATGAGCACCATGGCTTCCACACAGCTCCAGCAGTTGGAAAGAGAGATGAACGCTCCAGATTACGAGACTGCGGTTTCCACAGGCTCATCGACGGACTTCCGAAACAAGGCCAAGGAGCTGACGGACACGATGAGCTACGAGAAACGCGGGCACTAACCCCGGCGCTCCGAGACCTCAAGTTGGGACGCCGGGTTGTTCGGTGAGCTGGTCATCTGCTCGAACCCGGACGCTCCACTGCGGGGAAGGGTTCGGCAGGATATCGGGTTGATCGTCCCATGGGAACCGAGACCAAGTTGGCGTACCGGGGATGCCTCGTGGCGGCGGCGCGGACAGGGAAGAGAGGGCGTTCGCGTGGTGGTGGAGCGGCATCGACGGGAGCTGCTGGTCCCATCGGATGACCGG
>DASUUP010000289.1:0-5278 GCA_036373995.1 Acidimicrobiia bacterium | reverse complement strand
GGCCGAACGCGCGGGTGTCGTTTTCACCGTGAATCCGGCCGGCGACGGGAACAGCCTGCGGATAGAGGCCGTGGACGGTTTGGCCGAAAAGCTCGTCTCTGGCGAAGTCACACCCGAGTCTTATGTGCTTCCCCGCTCGCTGGCCTTTCGCCCTGCCGTCGACCCGATCCTCGACGAGGCCATCACAGCTGCCTTCGAGATCGAGCATCGCTTTGGGCATCCACAGGATGTCGAATGGGCCTACGACGGGAACAAAATGTTCATCGTCCAGTCACGACCCATCACCACGATCTCGGACGACCCGGAAGACGACGGTTTCAACACCGCGATCGGACCAGACCACGCCTTCACAACGGCTGGAATCGCAGAGTCACTCCCGGGCGTTCTTCCCCCTCTGCAGTGGACCACTGCGGCCCCACTCCTCGAAAACGGCTTTCGCCGACTCTTCGACCACATGAACGCGCTTCCCTCGATGGCGGACCGACGCCCCTTTCTCGCCCGGGTCGAGGGCCGCGCGGTCCTCAGCCTCGACCTCATGAAGGCGGCGGCTGAAGAGATCCCGGGCGGCTCAGCAGACGAGATCGAACGTCAGTACTTCGGTCGGGTGATCAGCGAGTCGACTCGGTCCACACACGAGTCGAAGTCGCGGATACCTTTCAAAGGGCTCCGTTCGATGTTCACGGGGTTCCGCGAAATCAACGCGCGTCGGACTTTCCGCTTCGAGGCACATGCGTCCATCGACGCCACCGAGCGGCTCCTGATGAGCCCGCCCGACTGTGCTATCGCGCCAACTGACCAATTGCTGGCCTACCGACATCGTGTCCTCGATCTGGGCGGGCGTCTGATCGCTGCCGAGATCGCCGTCGCTGCCGCCGCAGCGGCGGCCTACCGGGGGATCGAGCTCTTCCTCGAGCCTCTCGTTGGTGAAAAGGCCCCCGGTCTGGCCCAACAGCTCACCGCCGGAGGCATCGACCCATGCGGGGCCCAGGTCGCCCTCCACACCTGCGATCTCGCTGAACAAGCACTATTGGACAGCTCGATCACCGAGTCGATCCAGAACATCGATGTCACCAAGGAACGTGTCTACGAAGTATTCCAGAGGACGGCTGAAGGAGAGCAGTTCCTCACTGCATTCGAGAGAGAGCTGGGTCGGTCGGGCTCGGCGTCTGTGTTTGCCGGTGAGACTTGGGCCGAGTCTCCACAGCTCGCCTGGCAACTCGTCAGCCAGGCAGTTCAGGTCCAACGCGTCGAACGACCGGTGATGGCCAACCCTGCCGCACGCCAGGAGCTCCTCGAAGAGATCGGGTCCGGTTTTGCGCTGTCCTGGAAGTGGAGAATGCAACGCATCATGACGGCGCAGTTCATCGACGTGCGCAGGCGGATGCTTCGCCGTCTCGTCAACGACGCCGTGGAGTTCCTCCACCTGCGCGAGAAGGCGAAGTCAGCGGTTCTCGCTCTCGGTGGAGAGGTGAGGCGGGTGCATCTGGAGCTCGGAGAGCGCCTCTACTCCGAAGAGGTACTGGAGAGCCCGTTGGACATCGACCTGCTGGCGTCTGCAGAGCTCGAGCCGGCCTTCGATGGACGGCCCCCGAGCCGATGGGAACTGCAACGACGCCGTTCTGTCCTCGAGCGACTCGACCAAGCCGAGGAGGATCTCGCACAGGTCTTCGTCGGCGACCCGAGCCAGGCGATCGGTGAGGCTGACGTCTCGTCGGGTGCCATCTTCCACGGCTGGGGAGCAAGTCGCGGGGTCTACGAGGGTGCGGCTCGAGTCATAAACAAGGCGACCGAACCGATCGAGCCGGGTGACATCCTCGTCGCCAGGTCGACCGATCCTGCCTGGACCCCGTTGTTCCTCACAGCCGGCGCGATCGTCGTCGAGCAAGGCGGGCCGCTATCCCACGCCGCGATCATTGCCCGGGAACTCGGCCTCCCGGCTGTGCTCAACGTGCCCGGACTTCTGGGCAAACTCTCGACAATGGAGTCTGTGCGCCTTCGCGTCGACGGCAACAACGGATCGGTAGTGATTCTGGGTGCCGATGCCGAGGTAGACCTCGAACGCGCCCTGGAGACCGCACAGTGATCGGCCGAGCACGGAGCCACACGACCGTCGGTGACGGGGTGGATCCTCATGCCCTCCACGTGTTCATCCCCGGTGCCCTGGCCGGCGGATTCCTCATCTCGATGGGTCTCCTGATCGGAGATTTCGTGCGCAAGGTGAGGGGCGATGCCGCGATCGAGAGAAGGGTGACCCACACCGCGGCTGCCGTTGCGGATGAGGTGCGCTCGGGTGCCGGTGCTGCGAGAGGAACCAAGTCGGGTCTTCGACCTCGATGGGTGTACGGGTTGATATCCGGGTTCTCACTCGGGCTCGTCCTGTTAGTGATCCCCGGTGCTACGTGGAACTACGTGAATCCTGGTGGCTACATCTCCAATATCTCCTGGATCTGGGCGGTGAGCATGATTCTCGCCATGGGCTTTGCGGTCCTCGGCTTTCAGGCCCTCCGCCTCGCACCCGAGTGGATGCCCCTGATGGTCGGTATTCTCGGTCTCGGCTGGGTCCTGAGATTCCTATTAGGCAACGAATCGCCTGCGCTCAAAACCACTCTCGTGGCCGTCGGCCTCGTTTTCGGTGCAGCCGGCGTCGTTGCGACCTGGCGTCAGCGACGGCACGCCGGTGTCACATCGGTACCTCCCAGCGTGCGCCCGGTGTTCACTCGCACTCCTCTGAGCCGGCCGAGATAACGGCGAATCGCTCGTGACAAGACGAGATGTCAACGCCGTTGAGACAAAGCCTTCAATGGCCACGATGCTCGGCCGCATCCATGACGGCCTGCCGGTTGGAGCGCCCTGGTTTGTGCGCATCGTGCTCCGGAGCCGTTGGTTTCTCGTCGCCACAATCGCGCTGACATTGCTCGTGGGCATCACGGCGGTCGTCAGCCCTGATTGGCTCCTCAACCTCGACGAGCCGATGTCTGACTGGGTGCGTGGCTCCGATGGAGACTATTCAGTGGCCAAGGCTGTAACACAGTTGGGTTCGCCCAACCTGGCTATTGCCGCTGGTGCCCTCGCCGTCGTCGTCATATGGCAGAGATGTCGCGCCTCAGCGTTGACGTTGGGCGCCCTCATCGTGGCCACACTGATGACGGATTTCATCTTGAAGATCCTCATCGATCGTCCTCGACCTGGAGGCCAACTGGTGAGCACGCAATTTGGCTCCTTCCCGAGTGGCCACACGATTTACGCAGTTGTGATATTCGGGATGCTGCCACTCCTCCTCTGGGTATTGAGCAACCGACCCCTAATGCTGCGGGGAGGATTCGTTCTGTCTGCGATAGTCGTTGCCCTTGTTGCATGGAGCCGGGTGCGGCTTGGAGCGCACTGGCCGTCCGATGTCCTGGCCAGCGTTTTCATCGGTGCGTCGCTGTTGATCTCGGCCGAACAATTGCTGATTTCGAATTGGGCGGCCAACAGGTGCGGGGCAACGGGCCACCATTCGACGTGATTGTCCGGAGCAGCCCCGGTTCGTCGTCCATCATCTCATTCGTCGCAAGAGCAGATGAACCGCACAGCTCGATGTTTCTCCGGCTCAGGACTGGATTACCCCGGATGCGGTCAATGCGCCCGCGGGCCAGCAACCGACGTCGAATCGGTCAAGAGTTGGTCGCTCCCTTCACCTCGGTCGGTGGAGACGTGAGGCAGTTCGAGCCGCTCGGCTTCAGCCTCCATCACCGATACCGAGCCGTCTGCCTCGAGGATGACAGCGCTGACCTCGTCCAGATTTCGCCATGCCGGCTCGTCGCGCCATGGCCTCGATCTCGCGCTCGGTGACACGGACTTTCCGGAGCGCGTGACGTGACATCTGGCCGTCGAAGAACAAGAGGGTCGGCTCGGCCTTGATGAATCGCTCGAACCCATCCCATCTGACCGAGAACCAGGTCACCACGAACTGGGCCGCCACCAGAACACCGAACGCGGTGACACCGGTGGCCAGGGCGACGTTCTCGTTGATGATCACGGTGGCGAAGAGCGACCCGATGGCGATGGTCACCACGAAATCGAAGACGTTCATCTGCGAGAGGGTCCGTTTGCCGGAGGCCCTGAGGAGCAAGACGAGAGAGATATAGGCGAGCGGCCCGATCACCAGGATCCTGAGGATGGGTCCCCATCCGTCGAAGAAAATCATCAGAACGGCGCTTTACCCGGTGCCCCGGAGGCAAAAACGGGGAGGTCAGCGGACCAGACCGGCGCCCTGCCGAAATGCCAGCGAGGCGGCATGAGAGTGAAAATCACTGAGGACCTCCATCTGGTGATCGGCGCGACGGATCAGATCCTCGAAATCAAACTCACTCAGCTCAGTCGAGTCCCCGAGGCCATCATGTAGAGCGCTCCACAGTCGCCGCTTCCCCAAGACCCCGGCTCCCAAGGCTTCGCACTCGAGAAGCCGGCTCAACGGTGAATACGAGATGAGTCGCCCGTTCGGCTTCAGCCGTGACACTCGCTCAGCCGCACGCGCCAGAGTCCTCTTGGCAGTGCCGCCTTCGAAGCCGAGGGCCGCTCTCACCTGGCCGAGCGTCTCGTCGTCCTCTTCGATCTCACCAAGTACCCAACTCAGCCGATCCTCCCCCTGGGTGTCCCGGTTGTTCTCCACGAGACGCGCGGCAAGCGAGCGCCCTGCCCCCGCACCGGCCCAATGGTCGTCCAGGTAGATCTCCAGCAAATGCATGTCGATTGGCGGCATGAGCCTCTCCATGTCGGGTTCAAGACCTAATTACCCACGAAGACGCGGGAGAAACCGTCGTGGCTCAGCCGAGCTGTCGTTTCCGCAACCAGGAGATCTGTGGAGATGGGCCGACGGTTCCCCACTACTCATCGAGCCCCTTCAGAAGACGGGCGAGGGCGGCCCGACTTTCCTGCCATGAACGCACGTCTCCGAGCGCCCGGCGCACCACCGTCACCATCCCTCGACCGCGGCAGCGGGGCGCTGGTGACGGCAACGGCGTTCATCCACGGAGCTACGTCCCCGCTCGCCTCAGGATATCGGCACTCCCAATCCTCCTTCACACCGACGACTCATCCGGGCTCACCCTCTGCTCCGAAACAAGGACATGGAAACAAGCTGCAGCACGCAGCTGACCAGAGAAGGAGATTCCATGAGAAAGATGAGACTGGCCGCCCTGACGGCCGTCATTGCACTCGTCCCGGCGCTTGGAGCAATGGGACAGACCAACGAAGGCGAGGTGATCGTCGTCCACGGTGTGCCCGACCTGACCGTCGA
>DASUUP010000288.1:0-11050 GCA_036373995.1 Acidimicrobiia bacterium | reverse complement strand
CGCGTTCTACACCGACTCGGTCATCGAAGCCAGGATGACCCCGCTCATGTTTGCCTCGTCGCTGGATCCTGACGATGCACCTCGACTGGTGAGTCTCGTCGACGGCGTCCTCATATCGGGTGGTGACGACATCGATCCGGCGACATACGGCGCCGAGAACACTCACTCGAAAGTTGTCAGCTCCGCCGCCGACCAATTCGAGATCGCCGTGGTTGCGGCCGCCAAGGAGCAGGAAAAGCCGGTCCTCGCGATCTGCCGGGGTCTCCAGCTCTTCAACGTCGCTTTCGGGGGAACACTTCTTCAAGAGGTGACCTCGGAGGGCGGGATTCACGAGCCGATCAGTCGTGACGGCGAGGAGATGAACGCACGCCGCCATGTGGTGAGATTCGAGCCGGGATCGATCATTGCAGACGTCTACGGAGCCGCCGAGGCCAAGGTCAACACGCTTCACCACCAGGGAGTCGACCGGCCAGCCGATGATCTGATCATCGAGGGCCGGACCGACGACGGGCTCGTCGAAGCGGCCCGGTACAACGGTGATTGGTGGGCGCTATGCGTGCAATGGCATCCCGAGCGTCTCGACGGGGACCACCAGGAGATATTCGCCGCCTTTCGTGAGGCGATCGCCGCACGGGCGGTCTAGCTGGAAGCGACGAGAGCCGCGCCGATCTCGGAGAGACGTTCGGGCACGACCCGATAGTGGACCCAACGGCCCCGCTTCTCGCCTTCTACGAGACCGGCTTCACGCAGGACCTTCAGGTGATGCGAGACAGTCGGCTGCGCCAGACCGAGAGGCTCCTCCAGGTCACATCCACATGAGGTGCCTTCCGGCGCGGCGAGCAGCATCGACACGATTCGGAGCCGCACCGGATCGGCCAGAGCGCCCAACACCGGTGCCATCGCCAGAGCCTTCTCCTCGTCGATGGCTCCGTCGTGCAGTGGTGTGCAGCAGTAGTCGGTGACCTCGAGTTCCAACAACTTCATGACCATCAGTATAGATTGACAATCTTCGATACATCGAGGATGATCAATACATCGAAGTTCGTCGATTTGTCCAAAGGAGGGACGATGACACTTCGCACCGACACCGGCGGCTGTTGTGGCGGCGGAGGCTGCCCCTGCTGCTGACCGGATAGAGAAGGCGGCGCTGTTGGGTCAACCCAGCAGCGCCGCTGTCATTGCGACAAACGGGGCGAAGCCCCGCGGGGGGTAGCCTGAAGGGCGGAGGGGGGTCGTTCCCCCTCAGTCAGAGCAGCGCCGCCCTGCGTCTTTCGGGCATTCTCGAGGCTCTATGACCCAAGTATGGGTCTACGAACCGGAGGTTTGCAGTAGGTCGGTGGTGGCCCGGCCCTCGGCGCAGTCGTTGAGGATGGGGCAGTAACGGCACCAGGGGCCGCCATGACGCTCCAGGGCGAGCCCCTCCCCCCACGACTTCCGGATGTCGTTGACCATTTGGCCGATGTCCGCCGCGACCCGACGCACGTCTGCGCTGCTGGGGACCGTCCGGAACCGCTCCCCCGTCTTCACGGAGACCGCCTCTACGTAGGCGGGCAACTCGTCTCTGTCGACTGCCCACAGGAGCGCATAGAAGAGAAGCTGGTCCTCCGCCTCACCGATGTCCCCAGTCTTCCAGTCGACCAGCCGGTGACCGCCGAGGTCCTCACGGAACACGGCGTCGATGGTGCCAACCAGCTGCACCCCGCCATTCGCCTCGTGGTCGAAGGAGACTTCCGAGCTGTCGAACCCCTCACCGGGGAAGTTGACGAAGCGCTCGTAGAGCCCGCGCACCTCCTCGATCACTCCAGCGAGCTGGGAAGGCTTCATCTCCAACGGACCGAGCTTGTGGTTGAGGTTCGACCCGCCGATCTCCTCGCGACAGGCGCGGACGAAGTCGTCGCTCCCGATAGGTCCCGATGTGAGGTGTCGTGAGAAGATCCGGTGAGCCAGGCTTCCCAGGAACGCAGGCCGGGTATCGGGCCCGTACCTTCCCTGGAGACGGACATTTGCGCTCTCAGGGCACTTCTTCCACGCAACATACGTTGAAGCGCTGACACGTATGTCATCACCCGGGATCACATGAGGCAGGGTCACCAGCATCAGAGACGAGGGTATACCCCGGCACCGACGCAATGGATTGAGCAAACCTCCCGGGCACCGGTAGCATCGACCAGGCACGGTTCGGGCCAGTTGGGGCGGCCCTCCAGATGAAGAATCAACTCTCTTTCCGCATCCACCCCCTTCTCGCCGCCGTAATCGTCGTAGGCGGTGTATTCGTCTTGCTCTTCGCGGCCTATGGCCTCACGCGATGGGCATCCGCCGGGGAGGTGCTGGGACGGGTCTACATCGCCGAAGCCGAGGTGAGCGGTCGGAGCGAGGAAGAGGCCCTGAACATCGCCGATTCTCTCGAGATCGGAAGGCTTGCTCGCCAGGCGAGTTTCGAGGTCGACGACAATACGGTGAGCGTCCAGCCATGGGAGACCGGGCTCTCGATTGCGAAAGAGAAGGTGGTTGCCGAGGCGATGGCCGTGGGTCGCACGGGCAACTTCGCCAACCAGTTCCTCTTCTGGCTGGGGAACTTCTTCACGACCACGCACATCGAGTTGGAAGGGAGCGTCGATCCCGAGGCCATGACCAGCGTGTTCGATCTGTGGGACACCGAGGTCATCGGCAAACCGATCAACATGGGGGCCCTCGAGATCGTGGACGGAGAACTGACAGCCGTCTACCCGTCGGAGGGCATCGGCGTCGACCGCCCCCCGGCCACCGAGGTCGTCCTGGAGACGCTCATCGCAAAAGAAGCCGTCACCGCTTCCATTCCCACCACGACCGTCGTTCCCGAGCTGACGGAAGCAGAGGTCGATGCTGCCCTCGCCGAGGCACAGCAGATGCTGGCCGGATCGGTGGAGATGACCTACCAGGAAGAGACGGCCGTCTTCTCCCAAGCCCAGCTCGTCGAGGCATTTCAGTCTGAGACCATCACCAACAGCCCGGCTCGCATCGTCAACTCATTCGACCCCGAAGTCGTCGATCGGCTACTCGAGCCTCTGCGCTCCCAGTTCGAGGCGGAGCCGGTCGATGCCGAATACGTCATAAACGACAACCTCACCGTGTCGGTCAAGCCCGGGAGCAGCGGGACCCGCATCGATGAAGTGGAAACGGCAGAACGTCTCTACGGAGCCAGTCTGAGCCCGTCACGAACCGGGGAGATCCCCATCATCGAGGCCGCCGAGCCCGACGTGACCACCGAGGAGCTCGTAGAGCTCAACGTCCAACACTTGGTCGCCCAGTTCACCACGTACCACAGCTGCTGTGAGCCTCGTGTGACCAACATCCACAAGATCGCGGACGCCGTCGACGGTGTGCTGGTCCGACCTGGTGAGACCTTCAGCCTCAACGGGCATGTCGGTGAGAGGACTCTCGAGAAGGGCTACGTCGACGCCGGGTCGATCGTGGCGGGGGAGATCGTCGACACCATCGGCGGCGGCACGAGCCAATTCACCACGACGATGTACAACGCCGTGTTCTGGGGTGGCTACGAAGACGTCGAGCACAAGCCCCACTCCTACTACTTCTCCCGCTATCCCGAAGGCATCGAGGCGACACTGTTCTGGCAGTCGATCGACCTCAAGTTCCGCAACAACCGTGAGCACGCCATCCTGATCGACACCCTCTATACGGACACGTCGATCACAGTGCGCTTCTTTGGGTTCAACCACGGCCGGGCACTGGTGGGCGAGCAGAGTGGCGGACAGACCCGCATCCGGGTGGACAGCGAGGGCGGGCCCGAGGCGCTCCACGTCAAAGGCGACGTCTCGGAGCGGTTCAACGTCACCGAGCCGGGCAACCCCTTGATTCGAGGCAATCCGGAGTTCGAGGTGGACCAGCAGAAGACCGTGCAGAGCCCTGCGGATGGCTGGTCGGTCACCATCACGCGGACCATTCTCAGGGGCGGCACGGAACAGGTCGAGAAACGAGATTGGGTATGGCGGTACCGGCCCCAAGTCGAGATCATCGAGGTCCACCCGTGCAAGGTCCCGGGAGCGAGCACCTCGTGTCCCACCACCACGACGACGACCACGGCGCCGACGACGACCACCACCATTCCGGACTCGACGCCGACCACAGCCGCCGGCTGAGCTACTCCTCTTCGTCGGGGTAGTACCTGAGGAAGGACCCGGTGACGTCGGCCACGGCTTCGGCCGACTCGTCGTCCCAAGGGGAATCCCGACGCACCGTGACCGTGTTCTGCAGGACGTAGACGTGGTCGATGCCGAGATCGAGGGCGAAGAGACGCCCGGCCAGCGACCCGGGCACACCGTGAGGTGTCGAGCCCGGGGTGATGGTGTGACCGTCCTGGCCGGTGAAGCTGCGGTCGGTGTCGATCACCAACACCTCACCGAGATTCACGCTGTCCTTGATCTCAACGTTCTGACCCATTGCGCCGGGGAGAGTAGTGACGTTCCGGTGAGACCAGGTATCGGCGACACCGAAGTGCGGAACGCGAAACGGCGAAACCGGGGGGTGGACCCGAAGGGGCGGAGGGGGTCGTCCCCCTCACTTGCCTCAGCCGCCCAACGCACCGGCGAGCTCACCGATCTGGTGCACCTTGACCAGGTTGGTGGCGGCGCGCACGTTCGGCGGGACCCCACCGACCATCACGACGGCCTCGCCCGCGGTGGCTACCCCTTCCGCCTCCAGGATCTCGGCAGCGGCAGCCATCTCGTCGTCGGTGTAGTCCTTGCGCTCGAAGGCGTGGGGCTGGATCCCCCAATACAGGGCCATCCGCCTCCTGGTCGTGGTGTTGGGGGTGAAGGCGACGACCCTCTGAGTCGGCCGGTACTTCGATATCAGCCGAGCGGTGCTGCCGCTCTCGGTGAAGGCGACGATGGTCCTGGCGCCGACGTTCTTGGCGATCTGGGTGGCGGCCTGTGCAACAGCCGATGCCACGTCGTTCTCCCCACCGACGAACGGGACCGGCGTCTCCCGGGAGAGAGTGCCGTCCTCGATGGTCTGACAGATCTGCGCCATCGCCTGGACCGTCTTGGCCGGGAAGTCCCCGATGGCGGTCTCTCCGGAGAGCATGACCGCGTCCGTCCCGCTCATGACGGCGTGGGCGACGTCGGTCACCTCGGCCCGTGTGGGTCGGGGGCTGTGTGTCATGGACTCGAGCATCTCGGTGGCCGTCACCGAGACCCGACCGCCTGCATTGGCCCGACGAATGATGTCGGCCTGGATCAGAGGGAGACGGTCGAGGGGTAGCTGGACACCGAGATCGCCACGGGCGACCATGACACCGAAGGACGCTTTCAGAATGTCGTCGAGGTTGTCCAGGGCTTGCGCCAGCTCGATCTTGGCGATGATGGGTACGTCCCCGGCCAGCGCGGCCACGGCTTCGACGTCGGGCCCGGTCCGAACGAACGAGGCGGCGACGAAGTCGACGCCCAGCTCGCGGCCGAAAGCGAGATCGGCCTCATCTTTGGGCGTGATGTTGCCCACCGTTAGATTGCTGTCCGGGAACGCCACGCCCTTGTGGTCGCTCAGCGAGCCCCCGGTGACGACACGAGCGCGGAGAGCGTTGTCAGACCGTCCGACCACCTCACACGACACCAGGCCGTCGTCGAGGATCACCCGATCGCCGGGGCTGACGTCGGTGAGAAGGGACTCGTAGCCGATCGGGATCCGCTCGTGGCTGCCGGAGCCCGACTCGGGGAGGAGATCGATCTCGGTGTCGGTGTGCAACTCGATCATGCCACCGGGAAACTTGCCGACACGGAGCTTCGGCCCCTGGATGTCCTGCATGATGGCCACGGTGCGACCCGACTCCGCCGCCGCGGTGCGGATCCAATCGAAGAACTGGCGATGGAGGTCGTGACCACCGTGTGAGAAGTTGAGGCGGGCCACGTCCATGCCGGCGTCGATCAGTTCGCGCACCTTTCCGGGCGAGGCCACGGACGGCCCCATGGTTGCGATGATCTTGGTCTGACGCTGCATCGGCACTCAAGATAACGAGATGCCGGGCTCACCAACTCGATTACGAGCCCAGCTTCTCCCGCAGCATCTGGTTGACCAACCGGGGATCGGCCTTTCCTTGGGTGGTCCTCATCACCTGGCCGACGAGGAAGCCGACGACCTTGGTCTCTCCTGCTTGGTAGCTCTCGACGGCGTCGGGGTTGGCGGCGAGGGCCTCGTCGACAGCTGCTTCCAGCGCCGAGGTGTCCGAGATCTGGACCAGATCGCGCGACTCTGCGACCGAACGAGGGTCTCCCTCCCCACTGAGCACACCGTCGAGCACTTCCTTGGCGGCGGACGATGACACGGTCCCGTCCTCGACGATGTCGATGAGTTCGGCCAGCTGGCTCCCGTCGAGCGGAAGGTCTCCCGATTCGGTCTCGGTCCGGCGCAGCCATGCTGTGACCTCGCCGGTGAGCCAGTGGGCTGCGGCACGTGGCGAAGCGCCGGCGGAAACCGCCTCCTGATAAGTGTCACGAAGCCCCCTCGGTGAGTCGGAGAGGACGCCCGCCAGGTCGTCGTCGAGACCCGATTCGACGTAGCGGGCGCGCCGCGCCGCGGGCAGCTCGGGAAGGCCGGCCCGGACTTCGTCGACCCACGCACGGTCCATCACCATGGGGACCAGGTCGGGCTCGGTGAAGTAGCGGTAGTCGGAGGACCCCTCCTTGGTCCTCATCGGATGGGTGACGCCTGACTCCTCATCCCAGTGACGCGTCTCCTGGACGAGCCCGGATCCACCCTCGAGGGCTTCGATCTGCCGTGTGATCTCGAACTCGATGGCTCGCTCCAGAGAGCGGAACGAGTTCATGTTCTTGATCTCGACCTTGGTCCCCAGCTCGTCGGTGCCGTCGGGGCGCACCGAGACATTGGCGTCGAACCTGATCGAGCCTTCCTCGAGACGAGCGTCGGACACGCCGAGCTCGGCAACCAGTTGCCGGAGCTGCACCGCGTACTCGCGTGCCTCGACGGCGCTGCGGATATCGGGTTTGGACACGATCTCGACCAGCGGCACGCCGGACCGGTTGAAGTCGAGCAGCGTTGCGGTAGCCGCATGGATACGGCCACCGTCACCCACGTGGGTCGACTTGCCCGTGTCCTCCTCCATGTGGGCACGTTCGATGCCGACCCTGCGGGTCTCACCGTCGACGTTGATGTCGGCATAGCCGTCGTGACACACCGGGATGTCGAACTGAGAGATCTGATAGTTCTTGGGCAGATCTGCATAGAAGTAGTTCTTGCGGTGGAACACCGAGCGATCCGCCACCTCGCAGTTGAGGGCGAGGCCGATCGCCATGATCCATTCGATCGCCTTCCGGTTGGGGACGGGGAGAGCACCGGGCAGTCCGAGGCACACCGGGCAGATGTTGGTGTTGGGATCCGCCCCGAAACCGACCGCACATCCGCAGAACATCTTCGATTCGGTGGCGAGCTCGACGTGGACCTCGATCCCGATGACCGGCTCCCAGCTCACGAGACCACCTCAACCAACTCGGGCCGGGCTGTAAACCGGGCGAGACGCTCCACCTCGGCCGCCACCCGGAACATCGCCGCCTCCCCCAGGGCAGGCGCCATGACCTGAAAGCCAATCGGTAGATGCTGATCGTCCACAGCGACCGGCACCGAGATGCCGGGGTGACCAACCAGGTTCAGAGGGTTGGTGCAGATGTCGGTGAGGTACATGGAAAGCGGGTCGTCGACCTTGGCCCCGACAGGGAAGGCGACCGTCGGGCTCGTCGGCGAGACCAGGACGTCGACCTTCTCGTATGCCGCCGCGTACTCATCGCGCAGGGCAACCCGCACCCGCTGGGCCTGCCCGTAGAAGGCGTCGTAGTAGCCGGCCGACAGGGCATATGTCCCGAGAAGGATGCGACGAGTGACCTCAGGACCGAAACCCTCGGCACGGGTCCGGGCCATCAGGTCCTCGGTAGTCGCGCCATCGGCGCGTAGCCCGTAGCGGATCCCGTCGAATCGGGCCAGGTTGGCCGACGCCTCGGCGGGCGCCACCAGGTAGTAAGCGGAGAGGGCGATGTCGACGGTGGGCAGCGACACCTCGACGATCTCGGCGCCGGCACCGGCGAGTTTCTCCACCATGGCCGCAACCGACTCCTCGACCGCGGGCTCGTAACCTTCACCGGCCATCTCGGAGACGACTCCGATCCGCATGCCATCCACCCCGCGCTCGAGGTCGATCTTCACGTCCGGGTAGTCGCCGGCATAGGACGTGGCATCCAGTGGGTCATGGCCCCAGATCGCCTCCAGGGTGACGGCGGCATCCGTGACACTCTTCGACAGCGGGCCGATCTGATCCAGGGACGAGGCAAAGGCGATCAGGCCGTAACGGCTCACCGTGCCATATGTCGGCTTCAGACCGACGATGCCAGTGAGCGAAGCAGGCTGTCGAATCGACCCTCCGGTGTCCGATCCGAGCGCACCGAAAGCGGAGCCGGCGGCGACTGCAGCCGCGGAGCCGCCGGAGGATCCTCCCGGCACCCGGCTCATGTCCCATGGGTTGAACGACGGCCCGTATGCCGAGTTTTCCGTCGACGAGCCCATGGCGAACTCGTCGAGGTTGGTCTTCCCGACGATGACCGCACCCGCCTGCCGCAGTCTGGTCACGACGGTGGCGTCGTAGGGCGGCCGGTAGCCGGCGAGGATCTGGGACGAAGCGGTCGTCTCCAACCCCCGGGTGCACATGTTGTCCTTGAGAGCGATGGGTATGCCGTGCAGAGGCCCCCGGTCGTTGCCTGCCGCCAGGTCGGCATCGGCGGTCTCGGCGGCGGCACGTGCTCCCTCCCGATCGATGGTCAGATAGGCGTGGAGCTGGGCCTCGGTGCGATGGGCGACGTCGAGCACCGCGTCGAGCAGCTCAACCGAGGTGACCTCGCCGGCCCGGAGCTTGTCTCGGGCCTCGACGATCGTGAGATCGGTGAGGCTCACGAGCTCCAACCGCTCTGTGCGGGATTGTCCCGCGTGATGCGTGATAGATCCGCACAGAATGGGTGATGAACGGTCACATCTCCTCCAGTGCCGGGGGCACGACGAAGTAGCCGTTCTCCGAGGCGGGTGCCTGGGCCAGGACCTCGTCACGGTCGAGGGAGGGGCGAATCTCATCGTCACGGAAGACGTTCACGAAGCCGAGAGGGTGGGCCGAGTCGACCTGAGGCTCCGCCTCGAGAGACTGCACCCTGGCGGCGTGGTCGAGGATGTCACCCAGCTGAGACTTGTAGACCTCCAGCTCCTCGTCACTCAGGGCGAGACGGGCGAGACGGGCGACGTGGGCGATATCGATGTCGATGGGCATGAAGCGGCGAGTGTAGGAACCTGATCGGGGAACGTTCAGGTGAGTGTCCGGCGCAGGACGTCATACGCCCAGGTGAGATCGTCGAGAGCGATGGACTCCCCGGGTTTGTGTGCCAGCGCCGTTTCCCCGGGCCCGAAGTTGATTCCGGGGATTCCCCGCTCGGCCAGCTGGGCGACGTCCGTCCAGCCCTGTTTGTGAGCAACTCCGGTGCCGACTGTCTCGATCAGACGTTGAAACAGTGGATGCGACGTCTCCGGGTAGGCGGCCGGAGCAGTGTCGACGACCTCGAACTCGTCGGCCATCGAGCACACATCTCTCAGCCTGGCAACGGCTTGTTCGGTAGTCCGGTCCGGAGAGAATCGGTAGTTGACGTTGAGGTCGAAGCGGCCCGGAATGATGTTGTTGGCCACTCCTCCCACCGCCCTGGTCACCGACATGACTTCTTTGAATTCGAGGCCTTCGATGGGGTGGGGCTCCGGTTCCAGGCCGTCCATCATCGTCAGAAAGGGACCGGCCCTGGTAACCGCGTTCACGCCTCGCCAGGGTCGCGCGGAATGGCCGGGCTCGCCGATGAAGCCCACCCGCGCATTGACCGAGCCCTGGCAACCTGCATGAACCTCGCGGTTCGTCGGCTCCATGACGATGCCGGCCTCGACATGTGTCAGCGATGGGACGGCGTCGAGTATCGGGCCCAGCTCGTTGTTGGCGATCGGACCCTCCTCGCCTGCATAGAAGACACCGACGACCCGGTCTGTCCCGAGGTCCTCGATCAAGTGGACCATGACCGCCAGGCCTCCTTTCATGTCGGTGGCGCCCAGACCAAAGAGCCGGTCGCCCTCGACCCGGGCCCCGACATGACCCTGCAGGGGGACCGTGTCGGTGTGCCCCACCAGGGCGACCTTCTCCGGTGCGGGGCGGCCCACGACGAGAGACGTGCGTACCACCTGATGGGGGTGGTCTGAAAGCCGCCCTACCAGGGCGTCACGGATCTCGAGCTCGTTGCCGGTCTCCGATGGGATGTCGACGAGCCAGGCAAGTGTTTCGCTGAGTGTCACTTGGGGCCAAGTTAGTGCCCGGCACTACCCTGCCCCTGTGAACCGGCGAGGCAGATCGATGCCGTCACGAGCGACCCCGCCCAGGGGAGTTTCCTCGGAGACTCCCGCTTGTCCGTTGGGACCGGCGTGATCACAGACTCCGTCAAAGCGGTCGGCCTGGCCTCGTTCGCGGGCGACAAGATCTTGGATGTCTGGTACCCCGACCCGACCGATGCCGACGCCGATCTGGGCGATCTGGCCACGGTCGACGAGGCTCGCGCGGTGGAACAGAGACCGATAGTGACCGAGATCTCCGACCTCTCGTCGCCACCGGCGGGCCCGGCCGATGCCTACCTGCGGCTACATCTGCTCTCCCACCGCATCCACAAGCCACACGACATCAGCGTCGAAGGCATCTTTGGGGTCCTCAACAACGTCGTCTGGACCACCGAGGGCCCATGTGACGTCGACACCTTCACCGCGGTCAAGAAGCGGCTGATCTCGACGGGCCGGCCACCCGCGGTGACCTCGGTCGACAAGTTCCCTCGAATGATCGACTATGTCATCCCCCCCGGTGTCCGCATCGCCGACGGCGACCGGGTGCGTCTCGGCGCCTACCTCGGCGAAGGCACCACTGTCATGCACGAAGGCTTCGTCAACTTCAACGCAGGCACCCTCGGCACCTCGATGGTGGAAGGACGTATCA
>DASUUP010000287.1:0-5741 GCA_036373995.1 Acidimicrobiia bacterium | reverse complement strand
GCCACGGTCGCCGTCTTCATCTCGACCTGTTGACCGGTGAGGACCGAGACCAGGATCGACCAGGTGGGCTGATGGCCCACGAGCATGAGCCGATCCACGGGACCCGTCTCGGCCGCCACCTGCAACACCGTGTCCGCCCCCGACCCGTACAGACGGGGCTCGATGATGAGATCGCAGACCCAGTGACCGGCTTCAGCGGCGAGTTGGGCAGTCGTCCTCGCCCTCACCGCGGACGATGTGACGACGAGGTCGGGAGATTGGCTCTCCTTGCTCAGTGCCTTCCCGATGACACGTGCGCTTCGAACGCCACGGTCGTTGAGGGGCCGGTCATGGTCGGTGTCGTAGTCGGCCGACCAATCCGACTTGCCATGCCGCATCAGGAGCAAGGACTTCATACGCCCCGCACACCACGGAAAGGTCGGGTGATGGCGCTAGAGACCCAGCTCGGCCCGGAGCTCGTCGAGTCTGGCGTCGGCCTCGGACATGTTCACCGCCTTGCGCAGCTCGGCTTCGGCTCCTTCCGGCGTCGCCTCATGGAGCTCGGCCCTTGCCATCGCTTCCGCTTTTCGCTGCTCGATCTTGTCCTCGACCCCACGGAGGTTGGGGCCTTCATCCGATACGGATGCTGACATCGACTGCACTGCGTCGTTGACCGCCTCCTGCATCTTGGCCTGCTCCAGGGTGCCCAACATCTCCATACGCTTGGCGCTGAGCTCCTGCACCTTCATCGCATTGGTCTGCACTGCTTCCTTGGCTTGCTCAGCCTGCACCTCGGCCGTGGCGAACTGCTCCTTCAGGGAGCTGAGGCTGTTCTCGGCCGCTTGTAGCTTCATGGCGAGGCTCTGTGCTGCTTGGTTCCACTTCGTCACCCCGGCCTCGTCGCCAGACTTCTGCGCCTCGTCGGCCCTCACCAGGGCCTGGCGTGCCATCTCTTTGGCCTCGCCGACATCGCTGGCAGCACGTTCGATCTGAGACTGGAGTTGGGTCTTGTGGGCAATCACCTTGGCCGCCTGGTTGCGCAGGTCCTGATCCTTCCGCTTCGCCTCGTCGATCGTCGATTGGATCTCGATCTCGGGATCCATGGCCCGTTCGGAAGCGCTCTTGAACCATGACTTGATATAGGCCCACCAGCGTCTGAGCATTTCTCGCAGTCTCCTTGTAGGTGTCGGTTCGCGAGTCTAGGGCAACCCCCGGATGCACTCAGCCGCGACGACGGCCGCCACCCCGGGACCGTCCCCCTCCCCCGCCCATCGGGGACCGAAATCCACCGCCACTGCTGCGGCCGGCCCCTCCCCCAAAGCCTCCACCGAAGCCGCCGCCAAACCCGCCACCGCGGCCCATGCCCCGCATCGCCATCATGGTGAGGAGCATCGTCATCATGTCGTTGGATCCGCCGCTCTGGCGCTGCGGACGACGGTCGAAGTCGGAAGGGCCCTGCTGAACGGTTCCGGGCACGGGTGTAGCCGCTTCCGGCGGGGGCGGTGGGGGCATCACGGGCTCGGGTTTTGGAGGTTCCGGCTTGGGTGGTTTCTCTTTGCCATCGAGGAGCGCCTCGGCACAGTCCAGCTCCCAGATGGCCAGGTCGAGTTGTTCTGACACCTTCATCATCTCGGGCAGCGTGGCCGCTCCGTCCGTGTCTTCCATTGCCCGTGAGTACATCGCCGCGGCGTTTTGATAGTGCTGCTTGACCTCGGTGTTGTCGGACGCGCTCACCTCGTCTTCCATCTCCAGAATGTCGTTGGCCACCTCGTCGAGTTTCTCTTTGGCGAGTGTCTTCACCTCGGCCATGCGTCTCTCCGCGGCATGCTTGGATTGTCTTTGGTTGGAGAAATACCACCAGGCCAGGAAGCCGCCACCACCGAGGAGCAGGATCCAGCCCCAGGGGATGCCGCTGGAAGTGTCGGGCTCGTCGGGACCGTCACCCGGTGCGGTCTCGCCGATCAGAGTGTCGATGAACAGCTGCACCACTTCGTCGTCGGAGCCACCGTCCAACGACACGTCGATCGCATCGCTCATCTGCTCGGCGGTCCACAAGTCACCGTTCTCGGCGAAACCCACCGTCTCCGGGGCCACGGTGACGACGTAGCTGTCGATGGGTAGCAGGTCGAGTGTCGAGTCCGAGAAGGTGGTCGCCCCACCCGCCGGCTCTTCTGCCAGGACCACCAAGTAGAGGCGGCCACCCTCGTTTCGCCCGTCACTCACCGCATCGCTGACGACTGCCTCTGACACGTTCGCACCCGGCTCGATGTAGTAGCCGTTGGCCTCGAGGTCGGAGATGGCGTCCTGTGGCGTTGCGGCAACAACGATCAGCAGGGCTGCCACAGCCGATGCGACTCGCTTCATCGAATCGAGGCTAATTGAGCTGACGAGTTGAGCTAGCGAGGCTCTCTGCCAGTCAGACAGAGATCGGCAGCTCCCTGACTCCCCTCAGGAAGAATCCACTGTTCCAATGGAGGTCGATGTCATCGACGGCGATGGAGATGCCCGGATGGCGATCGAGCAGCGCTCCGATGACGATTCGAGCCTCGAGACGAGCCAGTGGTGCACCAAGGCAGTAATGGATGCCGCTGCCGAAGGCGACATGCCGGTTCGGCTCACGCCCAATGTCGAAGACCTCCGGGTCGGGGAACTGCTCCGGGTCGTTGTTGGCGGCCATCAGAACGGGAACGACCACGTCACCCGGGGGTATCCGCTGGCCGCCCACCTCGACGGAGTCGTATGCGAATCGGGGAAAAGGTGTCTCGACGGGACCGTTGAAACGCAGCATCTCCTCGATCGCGGTCGGCAGCAGCGCGGGATCGTCAACCAGCCGTCTCTGTTGACCGGGATGCCGCATCAGCTCGATCATCCCGTTCCCTATGAGATTGACGGTGGTCTCGTGCCCGGCGATCAGCAGTAGCTGCACCATCGACAGAAGCTCGGAGTGGTCGAGCGAGTCGCCGTCTTCCTCGAGATGGATCAGGGCCGACAGCAGGTCGTCGCCAGGATCGGACCTGCGATATTCGATTGCTTCGTTCACGTATCCAATCAGCTCGAGGCCAGCTGCGATCATCTCCTGTTCGGAAGAGCCGCGAAGATTGCGATCGACCATGTCCCTGAAGTGAGCCTGGTCGTCGATGGGGACACCCAGGAGCTCGGCGATCACGGTGATCGGCACCGGCAGGGCCAGCTTCTCGATCAGGTCGTCACCGTCGGACAGGTCTTCGAGCAGACGGTCGGCCAGGTCTTGGATCCTCGGCTCGAGGTCGGCCATGCGTTTGTTCGTGAACGCATGTGAGACCAGACGGCGCAATCTCGTGTGGTCGGGTGGATCGACATTGAGGAGGTGGCGGCTCACCACCTCGAACTGCTCTTCCTGCTCGAAGTGGTGCTGCTCTCGGACCTGCTCCGGTAGCTTCTTCCACTCTCGACCCAGCTGAGGGTTACGCAGTGAGTCGACCACGTTGTCGTAGCGGGTCAGGAACCAAAACCGCCTACGCGTGACCGGGCCGATGCCCCGATAGACCGGCGCCCGCTCGCGCATTGCCTTGTAGATGGGCTTTGGATCAAGGCGATGGGTCTCGTCCCAAGGGTCGAACGGGCTGTTGATGACTTCGGGAAGGGCCTCGCTGGTCACGCCCGGAGGGTAGATACCCGGAAGTCGCCTCAGAAAAGTGAGGCTGTGAATGGCCTACGGTTGAAGTTCATGGCAAACCGATTAGAGACCGCCACCTCACCATATCTCCTCCAGCACAAGGACAACCCGGTGGACTGGTGGGAGTGGGGCGAAGACGCTTTCGCCGAGGCCCGGCGTCGCGACGTCCCGATCTTGCTATCGGTCGGATACGCAGCCTGCCATTGGTGTCACGTCATGGCCCACGAGTCGTTCGAGGACGACGACACCGCCCGGATCATGAAC
Source organism: Acidimicrobiia bacterium (assembly GCA_036373995.1). Taxonomy (GTDB): domain Bacteria; phylum Actinomycetota; class Acidimicrobiia; order Spongiisociales; family ZC4RG35; genus JANQRA01. Next base: position 1,843 of record DASUUP010000287.1, on the reverse strand, counting down.
GAGCGATTCGTCAACGTGAAGGTCGACAGGGAGGAGAGGCCCGATGTCGACTCCGTCTACATGGAGGCCGTTCAAGCGATGACGGGTCAAGGCGGGTGGCCTATGACGGTTTGGATCGACCACGAAGGTCGTCCCTTCTATGCCGGCACATACTTCCCGAAACAGCCGCATCACGGGATGCCCAGCTTCGGCCAGGTCATGGACGCGGTCTGGTCGGCTTGGGCCGAACGCAGGGATGACGTCGCCGAGCAGGCCAGCCGGCTGGTCGACTCGATCTCACGGGAGATTCCCGGTGGGGACCTTCCCGGTGTGCCGGAGCTGATCGGTGCCTATGAGAGGGTCGAGGCGAGCTTCGACCCGGTCAACGGAGGGTTCGGCCACGCCCCCAAGTTTCCGCAGCAACCCGTGCTCGAGCTCTTGTTGCGGGTCCACGCTGAGACCTGGGCCCCCAACGCGGGGACGATGCTGGCCAAGACACTGGACGAGATGGCCGCCGGCGGCATCCACGACCAGATCGGTGGTGGCTTCGCCCGTTACTCCGTGGACGAGCAATGGCTGGTCCCGCATTTCGAGAAGATGCTCTACGACAACGCCCAGCTCATCCGGCTCTATCTGTGGGCCGGGGTCGAGTTGGATCGGCCCGAGTTCGTCGAAATCTCCCGTAGGGCGATCGAGTATCTCGACAGGGACCTGAAGCACTCCGACGGAGGGTTCTTCTCGTCCGAGGACGCCGACTCCGAGGGAGTGGAAGGCAAGTTCTACGTGTGGACACCAGACCAAATCAGAGACGTTCTCGGTGAGTCTGCCGGGGCCGTCATCGACTACTACGGCGTCACCGAACAGGGAAACTTCGAAGGCTCCAACATCCTCAACATCGTCAGGGACGAGGAGCCCGCCGGGCTGGACGCAGCGCGATCTTCTCTGCTCGAGGCCAGGTCAGAGCGGGTCCGACCGGGTTTGGATGACAAGGTGGTCACCTCCTGGAACGGTCTGACGATTCGCGCATTGAGCGAGGCCGGCGCGGTGATCGGCGATGAGCGCTACCTGAGTCTCGCACGTCATGCCGCCGACTTCGTCTTGGGAAACCTCGTCGTCGAAGGAATGCTCATGCGATCCTGGAGAGAGGGCCGCACCTCGGTTCCTGGCTTCCTCGAAGACCATGCCGCGATGGTGATAGGGCTATTCAGCTTGTTCGCTGCCACCGGCGAGGAGCGCTGGTATGAGGATGCGATGGCGCTTGTCGAGCGGCTGGATCAGTTCGCCCGACCCGAAGGCGGTTACTACGCAACATCTTCGGAATCCGACGGGTTGGTGAAACGCCCGACCGACATCACCGACAACCCGTTGCCGTCAGGAAACGCCCTGGCGGCCGAGGCTTTGCTGCTGGCCAACCTCTACACCGGAAATGTGTCATGGCGTGAGAAGGCCGCCGCCGCACTCGCATCGGTGGCCCTGCTGGCCGATCGCTACCCGTCGATGGTGGGCCATCACCTGGCGGTGGCATATTCGCTGCTCGACGCTCGAGAGTTGGCCATCGTCGGCGAGGGATGGGAAAAGTTGGCCTCGGTGTACTGGCGTCGCTACCGACCCGGCGTGGCGTTGGCTCCCTCCGCGTCGGGTACGGCTGCGGTGCCGCTTCTCGAGGGACGGAACTCCTCCAACGGCCCCCGCGCCTTCGTGTGCCGTGGCTTCGTCTGCGAGCTGCCGACGGCCGATCCGGAGGTTCTTGCGGACCAACTGGGGGGCTGATCAGGCGAGCTCACCGGCCAGACGGCTCGCCCCGCGGTGGGCTATCGCTGCGATCGACAGCATCGGGTTGACTCCGGACGACGTCGGAAAACAA
>DASUUP010000286.1:0-4941 GCA_036373995.1 Acidimicrobiia bacterium | reverse complement strand
GTCCACCGGCTCGCGTGTTCCCCCGGCCGTTACCAAGACTCTCTTGGCATCCGTCGGGGGCGAGAGAAGATGCTCGATCATCTCCAAGATGTCGTCGGGCTCTGCTACACGGCCGAGACCCACGTCTCCACCGGCGAGAGCGCCCTCTGCGGGCCCGATGAACTGATGACCATCGGCGGTCAATGTCTGGATATTGCGCTGCGTCGCCGGGTGCTCCCACATCTCGGTGTGCATGGCGGGTGCGACGAGAACCGGCGACTGGGTGGCGAGAAGGGTGGCCGAGACGAGGTCGACGGACATCCCCGTCGCAACCTTGGCGAGGGTCGCTGCGGTCGCCGGGGCAACAACGACGATGTCCGCCCAGCGGGCGAGTTCGGTATGAGGCGATACCGACTCGGCGCCGAACAGGGTGGTGTAGGGGTGCGATCCGGTGATCGCGGCGAATGTCTGTGGGCCCACGAACTCATGGGCCGACTCGGTGAGGATGACCTTGACCTCGGCGCCGGAGTCGACGAGACGGCGGGCCAGGTAGGCGGTCTTGTAAGCGGCGACTCCTCCGGTGACGGCGAGGAGAACCCGCCGGCCGCCCAACACCTATTCCTCTAGGGTCTCGACCGAGACCTTGCCTTCGGCGATCTCCTCCATCGCGATTGTCAACGGCTTGCGAGAGAGCGAGTGCACTTGAGGCGGGACGAACTCTCCGTATCCGACTCCGAGCTGGTGGAAGTAGCTGTTGATCTGCCGGGCCCGGCGGGAGGAGACGACGACCGTGGCGAAGCGGTTGCCGATCTGGTCGATGACGTCTTCGAGCTTCATGATTCCTTCACGTGAGGGTCTGCGAGCTATCAGATTACCTCACAGGGCCGGTCTTTCCAGATTCCACACGTCTGACGTAGTCGACGATTTGCTGCACAACCTCGGCGATCGGCATCTCCGAGGTATCCACGACCAGGTCGTATTGGCTGTGGTCGCCGTAGTCGATGCCGTAGTAATCCCGATACCGCTTGACCTCTGACGCCGTTCTCGTCTCGATGGCCCGCCTGGTCGCCTCGAGATCGACGTTTTCCCGTTCCGAGCCCCGCTGGGCTCCGAAGACCCGTTCCGCGGCCACCAGAGGTCGTACCTCGAGAAAGACCTTGAGGGACTGGGGCAGAAAGTGCCAGCCGAGCCTGGCATCCATGACGAAGTCGTCGCTCTCGTGTCCGAGCCGAACCGTGCGCGCGTCGATTTCGCGATCGATCTCTTCACGCTTCTCGGCCGAGCGCGACAACTCCAGTATCGACATGCCCCGTTCGGCGGCCATCTCCCGCATGAAGTCCCCGGCCGACACATGTCTCAGCCCGAGGGCCTCGGCGACTCGGGTGGCTACTGCGCTCTTTCCGGAACCGGGGCGGCCCGAGATGGTGATGATCACTCAGCCACAGCCCTACCCAAGCACCTAGGAAAACTCGGCGATCAATGCTTCTTTCTGATTGTCCCCGAGACCACGGATGCGACGGTTCTCGGCGATGCCTATCGACTCCATCAGCCGCTTCGCCTTGATCTTGCCGGTCCCCGGCATGGACGCGATCAGCGACTCGACCTTCAGACCGGCGACGAGATCGTCCCTCTCTGCTTTCTCGAAGAGCTCCGAGATGCGCATCGAGCCGGTCTTGAGGAGTTCTTTGACCTCGGCGCGCACCCGGCGGGCTTCGGCTGCCTTCGCCAACGCCGCCTTGCGCTGTTCATCGGTCAACTTTGGGGGTTGCGCCATTCCTCCTCCTAAAGGTGGTGCGAATGGAATCGACCATAGCTAGGCGAATTCATCCGATCTGCTCTAGGGATTCGGTGATTTCGCGAGCTGCTGCGACAGGATCGGCCGCACGGGTGACCGGACGACCCACAACCAGGTAGTCAGCCCCCGCCGATATCGCCTCAACGGGCGTCCCCGTGCGCTTCTGGTCGTCGTCGGCAGGCGTCATTCGGATCGCCGGGGTGAACACGTCCAGCGCGATCCCTTTGCCTCGTATTGCCGCCACGTCGCCGGGTGCGCACACCAGACCCTCGACGCCGGCGCGCTCGGCGAGTGAGGCGAGAGTCACGACATGGGTTTCCACGCCCGTGGAGACGCCCACCTTCTCCAGATCGAGCTCTGACATCGACGTGAGGACCGTGACGGCCAGGACGCCACCGTCGCTCATTCCCGCCACCGCCTCCTCCATCATCTCCAATCCTCCCGAAGCATGGACGGTCACCCAACGCGCGCCGGCGTCGGCGATCCGGCGAGCGGCCCGGGCGACGGTGTTGGGGATGTCATGGAGCTTCATGTCGGCGAACACCGGCTTGCCCAGGTTGGCGACAGTCGAGATGGCTTCGGGCCCGACCGCAGAGATCAGCTCGAGACCCACCTTGAAACCGGCGACCTCTTCGACGATGGATCGCGCCGTGCCGACGGCTTCATCGAGTGCCGGGAAATCGAGAGCCACGATGAGTCGCTTCATCGTCGGACCGCCACGCCGACCAACTCATCGAGTCTCGTCACTTTCATTCTGCTCAATTCCTCGGCGAGCTCGCTCAGTATCCGTTTTCCGGCCCGCGGCTCTGCGAGGTGGACAGTCCCGGCCTCTACGACGCTGGCACCCGCCATCACATATTCGACGATATCACGACCGGTCGTGACCCCTCCACACCCGACGATCGGTAGATCGGGCAGGGTTCGGGACACCTCGTAGACACACCGAAGCGAGATCGGCTTGAGTCCCATCCCGGAGTAACCACCGACACCCCCGCTGAGGACGGGGGATCTCTCGTCGAGATCGATGGCGAGACCGAACGCAGTATTGGTGAGAACGACGAATGCTGCTCCGGCCTCCTGTGCTGCCGCAGCCGCCGCAACGATGTCTGGCGTGTTCGGTGACAACTTGGCTCCTACCGGTATGTCGACTGCGGAATTGGTGATCGAGACCACCGACGAGACCAGGCTCGGCTCGAAAGAGAACATGACTCCATCGTCCAGGTTCGGACACGAGAGGTTCACCTCGATGGCTGCGGCGCCTGCCGTCTCGAGCTCCTTGGCCACGACTCCGAAGCCGGCAGCGTCGTGGGCGACCGCTGAACCCCAGACCGGCACGTCGAGGGTGGCGAGTCGAGGTCTCATGTCATCGACCCATTTGCTGATCCCAGGGTTCTGTATCCCGATTCCGTTCAGCATCCCGGTTCGCGTCGGAGCGAGACGGGGCGGTGGTCTCCCCTCCCACGGCTCGGGCGAGACCGACTTGGCAACAGCCGCGCCGTAGACCGAGACATCGCACGTTTCGGCCCACTCCCAGACCGAACCGACGGTTCCAGATGCCGCGACCAGGGGAGATCGGAGCTCCAGCGACCCGAGTGTGGTGGTCAGCCTTTGCGGTGCCATTCCTGGAGACTCCTCGGCTTGTGAATGGCGCCGGGGCCGGCGCGCAAGCTCCGGGCAACGGCGAGACCCCCCTGGACCGTGGTGACACACGGGATCGAGTTGCGCTTGGCGATCTGACGAATGCTCAGGCCGTCGGAGCGGGCTCGCCCGCCCCGAGGAGTGTTGACGACCAGCTGGACCTCGGAGTTCGCCAGGCGCTCGCCGATGTCACGCGGCCCTTCGCCAATCTTGTTGACCAACTCGGCCGGTATGGCGTGGTGGTCCAGGTACTTCGCCGTTCCCCCGGTGGCAATGAGATGGAATCCGAGCATGGTGAACGCCTGAGCCACCGCCAGACCCAGTGGCTTGTCCCGGTCGGCGAACGAGAGGAACACAGTCCCGCGGTCAGCCAGGGTGTTTCCCGCCGCGAGGAGGGCTTTTCCGTAGGCCACGCCCACATCGGGCCCGATGCCCATGACCTCTCCCGTGGCCCGCATCTCCGGGCCGAGGATCGTGTCCTCTTCAGGGAACCGGTCCCAGGGCAGGACGGCGTCTTTGACGGCTACGAAACCGGGCTCTGTGACAGACTCCGGCACCATGCCTTCGTCCCGCAAGCCGGCCAACGTCGCACCCATCATCACTCGCGAGGCAATGGTGGCCAGGGGTATCGACTTCGCTTTGGATATGAACGGCACGGTCCGGCTTCCTCGCGGGTTGGCCTCGAGGACATACACCTCGTCTCCTTTCACCGCGAACTGGATGTTGATCAGGCCCTTGACCTCGAGGGCGCGAGCGAGCTCGTTGACCCCGCGCAGGATCTCCTTCAGCGCTTCGTCGGAGATGGTTGGCGGTGGGGTCACACATCCCGAGTCACCAGAGTGGACTCCTGCTTCCTCGACGTGCTCCATGATCCCACCGATCAGCAGCTCACTGCCGTCGAAGACGGCGTCGACGTCGACCTCGACGGCCGATTCGAGGAATCTGTCGATGAGGATCGGGTTCGCTGTCACCTCGGGGTCACCCTCCCCGTAGATCTCCCTCACGTAGTCTCCCAGCTCCTCCAGGCTGTATACGACGCGCATCTTGCGTCCGCCCAGGACGAATGACGGCCGCACCATGACCGGGAGGCCGATCTGGTCGACCACCTCTTGGGCTTCGGCTGCGGACATCGCCGTCCCCGATGCCGGCTGGCTCAAACCGAGGTTGCGACAGATCTCGGCAAACTGCTCACGGTCCTCGGCGAGGGCGATGGATGCTGGTGACGTGCCGGCGATGTTCACTCCGGCTTTCTCCAGCTGGTCGGCGAGGTTGAGCGGCGTTTGTCCCCCGAGTTGGACGATTACGGCCTCGGGCTGCTCGGCTTCGATGACCCCGAGCACGTCTTCGATCGTGAGTGGCTCGAAGTAGAGGCGGTCGGAGGTGTCGTAGTCGGTCGAGACAGTCTCCGGGTTGCAGTTCACCATCACGGTCTCGTTTCCGGCGTTCTTCAGGGCGAAGCTGGCGTGGACGCAGCAGTAGTCGAATTCGATGCCCTGCCCGATCCGGTTCGGACCTGAGCCGAGGACGAC
>DASUUP010000285.1:0-2644 GCA_036373995.1 Acidimicrobiia bacterium | reverse complement strand
AGAACCCCTTCCGTCCGGGTCGGGCGATGCCCGGTGTGTTCCACGATGCGGTACGGGTGCCGTAAGATGGGCCGAGAGTGGCAGTCGAGTCCGTAGCACGCGCCGTGAGGATCGTCGAAGCCCTGGCCCAATCCCCGGCCGGGCTGTCCGAAACCGCTCGTCGCGTCGATTTGCCCAAGAGCACGGTGGCGCGACTGCTGGCCACCCTCGAAGAAGTCGAAGCCGTGGAGCGGGACGAGGACGGCCGGATGTACCGCCTCGGCCCGATGGTGCAGCGGCTCTCATCGGCGGCCGGTGGCCCCGCCCAACTCACCGCCTTCGCCCGCCCCTACCTCGACGAGATGACGGCACGCACAGGGGAGGCGGCAGGCATCGCCATCCCCGACGGGTACCAGGTCCATTACGTCGATCAGACCGAGGCCGAACACCCGGTCCAGGTCAGAGATTGGACCGGCGAGTTGATCCCCATGCACGTCGTCCCCTCCGGGCTGGTCATCATGGCGCACTGGCCGGAGCTCCAGACCGAGCGCTACCTGTCCAGACGTTTGGCGAAGATGACCCAGAACACGGTCACTGACCCGCGGCTGATACGAGAGAGGCTCGCCGAAGTCCGGGCCAGGGGATATGTCTGGGCGTTCGAGGAGTTCGTCGAGGGGATCAACTCTGTGGCGGCACCAGTCCTGGAGAAGGGTGGCCACATCACAGCAGCTCTCCACGTCCATGGTCCGGCGTATCGCTTCCCCGATGACCAGGATCAGGACGAATTGGGTCGGATCGTGGCAGATGCGGCGCGTCGTCTCTCCAAGGCGCTCGCCCGCTAGCTCTCCGAACCGTCCTCGCGACGACTTCGACCACCGTTGCGTCTCAACACGAATGTCGACCTGACCGGCACCAGGATGTAGGGGACAATCGTCGCCTCCGGCAAGCGTGGCTTGATCACGAGCCTGTAGGCGCCGTACGCAGCGATGGAGGCGTGCACCGCGGCCACCGCCCAGAAGAAGCCGCTCGGTCCCAAAGCTCCCATGGCCAGCGATGCACCGATGGGCCCGGCGATGGCGCCCACACCGTAGAGAAACACCACGGCGACGCTCCCGGTGACGGCCTCACCCGGGGGCAGGACATCGACGACATGACTGAGAGCCAGCGAATAGAGCGGATAGGAGAATCCTCCGAGCAGAGCCATGACGACGATCAACCAGAGACTGTCTACGGGAAGGGTCAGGGCGACCATTCCCGCGGCCAGCGATGCCAGCGTGGCTATCAGGATCGTCCGTCGTCTTCCGATCAGATCGGACAGATGGCCCACTGGCCACTGCAGTGCCATCGATCCGACGGCCGCTGCCGCTACGAAAACGCCGATGCGTGTCGTCGTGAACCCCGCCTGAGCACCGAAAACACCCGCCATGGCGATGATCGCCCCGTTGGCCAGACCCGAGCCCACCGCCGTGATCACTCCCAGAGGGGCCGAGTGCCAAAGCTCGCCGTAGCGAGCATGAGGAGGGAGCTCGAACTGCGGAGCGGAATTGATGGACAGGGCTACAGGCACGATGGCGAGCACCGTCACGCTCCCGGCGAGCACGAAGAGGGTGTCGACGAGGGGGCTGGCGACGCCGATCAGCAGTTGGCCCAAGCCGAGGCCTCCCACCGACACCAGCATGTACACCGCCATCACCCGACCCCGGCCGTCGTTGGAGACCAACTCATTCAGCCAGCTCTCGACCACCACATAGAGACCGGCCATGGCGAACCCGAAGATGAGGCGCAGGATCATCCATGGCATAGGAGCGATGACCACGCCATGGAGGAGGGCCGAGGCGGCGACCACCGAGGTGAGCCCGGCGAAGACCCTGATGTGGCCAACGCGATCCATGATCCGCGGCGTCGCCTGAGTGCCACCCAAGAACCCGGCGAAGTAGGCCGCCATTATCAACCCGGTTGTGGCAGTGCCGAAAGACTCCAACTCGGCCCGGACACCTATGACGACACCGAGCAGGCCGTTGCCGACCATGAGCAGGCCGAGACCGACGAAGAGGCCCCAGGCGTTGATGAGAGCGGTGCGAGCCGACGCGACTTGGCTCATGACGCGCGGAGAGTAGATCTGAAGCGTCGCCTACAAGTCGTTTATCCGTTGCCCGCCTGTGTACACCGTGAAGCCGCCATCCCGGAGGAAGCCGATGACAGTCATCCCGAACTCGTCGGCGAGATCGACGGCGAGACTCGATGCCGCCGAGACGCCACAGATCAGAGAGATCCCGGCGACAGCGGCCTTCTGCGTTATCTCGAACGAAACACGACCCGACACCATGAGGCCAAGAGGTGGCAGTGGCCATGCGCCACGAGCGAGATGCCCGACGACCTTGTCGACGGCGTTGTGACGTCCGATGTCTTCCCTCACCACGACGATCTGCCCACCGGGATCGAAGGCAGCCGCGGCGTGGAGCCCGCCCGTGCTGTGAAAGGCATCCTGACGGGCGAGCAGGGCGTTGGGGAGCGAGAGGATGGTGGCGGAGTCGACCACCGGGCCTACTGGTGGCCGGGCCCCGGTCACTCGTATGGCGTCGATGGAGGCCTTTCCGCACACACCACAAGAACTGGTGCTGTAGAAGTTGCGTTGGAACTGAGCCGGGTCGACAGTGATGTCGGC
>DASUUP010000284.1:0-6225 GCA_036373995.1 Acidimicrobiia bacterium | reverse complement strand
GTCCACCGGGCGAGCCGGGTATCAGACAGCGGGCACGGGGGCCAGGTTGTCGTATCCGATGTGACAGCTCAGCTCGTCGAGAGTGCTCTCCCCGCCGATGTGCGGCTCGAAGCACTGGGCCGCTACCAGCTCGCCGGGTTTCCCGAGCCGGCCGCGCTCTACCAGGTGACCGCGCCGGGACTCGAGGATGACTTTCCCGTGCTACGCGCCCGGCCGGCGGAGTCGAAGCTGCCGGTGCCACTTACAGAATTCATCGGTCGAGAAGACGAGATCGAGGCGGGCCGGCGGATCCTCGATCAGCATCGTCTGTTGACCTTGACCGGCCCGGGCGGAACCGGAAAGACCCGGCTGGCCCTCGAGATAGCCAGACGCTCCGAGCCCTTGTTCGGGGACGGAGCATATCTTGTGCCATTTGCGGCGCTGACCGACGCCGATCTGATACCGATGACACTCCTCGAGACGCTCGATCTCAAGATCGCTGGTGGCGTCGACCCCTTGGACCACCTCATGCGATATCTCTCCCAAAGGCATGTTCTGATGGTCCTCGACAATTTCGAGCAGCTGTTGGAAGGTGCCGGCATCGTTGCAGACCTCTTGAAGGCGTCTCCGCGTCTGAGTCTTGTCGTCACATCCCGAACACCACTGCGTTTGTCCGGCGAGCGTGAACTGCCCGTCCCACCCTTGAACGTGCCCGGAGCCGAAGCTGACACCGTCACCACCATTGCCTCCACCGACGGCGTGCGACTGTTCGTCGAACGGGCCGCGGCGGTGCGCCCCGACTTCTCGTTGACTGAAGACAATGCGAGGGCGGTGGCAGCGATAACACGTGCACTGGACGGTCTGCCTCTGGCGATCGAGCTAGCGGCGTCGAGGCTCCGCACCCTCGCACCCGACGCGATTCTCGACCGGCTCGGCAACCAGCTGCTGACCTCACGTTCCACTGATCGTCCCGAGAGACAGCAGACGATCATCAACGCCATCAGTTGGAGCTACGACCTCCTGGACGACGCATCCAAGCGGCTGTTCGAGGAAGTGTCAGTGTTCAGTGGCTCTTTCGGCCTCGTGGAGGCAGAGTCTGTGATTGGGGAAGGCTTCGACGTGCTGGACGGGCTCACAGAGCTGGTTGAACACAGTCTCGTTCGGACCGTCGCGTCGACCGACGAGCCTCGTTTCCGAATGCTCACGGTGATTCGGGAGTTCGCCTACGCCGCCCTCGTGGCCAGTGGGCGTGACAGACAGCTGCTCGAGCGGCACTCAATGACCTACCTGCAACTGGCGAGGACCGCCAACGAGGAGATCCTCACCTCGCGACAGGCAGACTGGCTGCACCGTCTGTCGCAGGATCACGACAACATTCGTGCGGCGTTCGATCATGCCGTCATCGCAGGGGACGCCAAGACGGCCTTGGGCCTTGCCGGGTCGATGTGGCGTTTCTGGCAGATGCGGGGCCATCTCGCCGAGGGAATCGACCGAACTGAGATGGCGCTCGCGATGGAGGGTGACGTCAGCCCGACGGACCGGGCTCATGCCCTCACCGGTCTCGGCGGCCTCCTCTACTGGCTCGGGGATTGGCAAGCCACCAAGGCTCCCTACATCGAGGCGTTGGAGCTACTACGAGTCGACGGTTCCCACGAAGAGATGGCAGAGGCCCTGTACAACGCGGCCTTCCCGATCGGACACGAAGGTGATTTCGATCGGGCGGTCGCCCTCCTGAGGGAGTCCTTGGAATTGAGCGAACGCGTCGACCGCTCCATTGGCGTGGGGCGAGCCATGTGGGGGATCGGGAACATGGAGAGTTATCTCGAGCGGTGGGAGGAAGCGGTGGGTCACGTCGAGAAGTCGATCGAGATCTTCTCGACGATCGACGCTCCATTCGACCTTGGCTGGGCGTGGTTCATGCTCGCGCACTGCCATCAGAAGACGGCTAACTCGTCCAAGGCGCGGGAGCCGCTTAGGCACGCATTGGACATATTTTCGACCGTAGAAGATTTGTCAGCGATGTCACTGATCCTCTACATGGTCGGCGTCGTCAGGCTCAATCAGGGCTCCGAAGGCGACGCCGCCTACTTTGCAGGCGCCACGATCCGCCTCAAGTCGGACACCGGGATAGCACTCGGAGATGTCGACCTGAACCGTTACCCCGAGATGGCAGATTTCATCGAAGGTTTGGACACCGCATCGAACCCCGAGTATCAGGAGGGTTACAACGCGACTCTCGAAGAGATCGTGGAGAAGGCCCGTCACGCGTTGATCGCTGACTGACCGTTCCCGCTAATGGCCAGCCGGCTCGACAGTGTGACCGGGGTCGTACAGGTCGGGCTCGAGATAGATGTGCAACGTGAGCGGAACGGCTTCACGAAGCGCTCTCTCAACTGTGTCGATGGCATCGCTCAGCTGGGGATTGGTGAGTGAGCGGTCGAATTCGAGCTTCCCGGCCACGAGAAGGTCCTCAGGACCGATGTGCTGGGTCTTCAGGTCGATGACGCGGTTCACCGGGCCCGCGTTTTCCACGGCGGACTGAAGCGCGGAGATGTGCTCCTGAGTCGCCGCCTCTCCGATGAGAAGAGACTTCATCTCTACGGTGAGGACGATCGAGATGGCCACCAGAAGTATCCCGATGGCCAGAGTGCCGATGCCGTCCCAAACGGTGTCCCCGGTGATGGCCGCCAGCCCGACGCCGATGAGGGCGAGGACCAAACCGATCATTGCCCCGGCATCTTCGAGTAACACCACTGGGAGCTCAGGAGACCTCGACTTGCGAATGAACTCCCACCAAGTCCTTCGACCTTTCACTTTCGCGGATTCCGCGATGGCGGTCCGGAAGCTGAGACCCTCCGCGACGATCGCAAACACGAGCACACCGATGGCCCACCCGAGCGACTCGACCTCGTGGGGGTGTCTGATCTTTTCGACCCCTTCGTAGATCGAGAAGAGGCCGCCCAGAGCGAACAGCACCATCGCGACTACGAACGCCCAGAAGTATCGCTCCCTTCCATAGCCGAACTGGTGGCGGTCGTCGGCGACTCGCTGAGCGCGTCGCCCACCGAGGAGCAGCAAACCCTGGTTGGAGGTGTCGGCTACCGAGTGGATCGACTCGGCGAGCATCGAGGCGGATCCGGTGACCACGTATGCGACGAACTTGGCGATGGCGATACCTGCATTTGCCGCCATCGCGGCGAGGATCGCCCTCGTGCCACCTGTTGCCATGGAGATTCAGTAAAGCGCGGACGAAGGAGCCGGGACGTCAATCACCAGGTCGTAGCCAGGGCGGGCGGGGCGCGTCGATCCGGGCCAGCCCTGACGGAACGTAGTCGAATCGATCCGTGTTGTGGGTTTGCCAGTCGCGCCAGGCGACGGTGATCTCGTCTTCGGTGCGGGCAACGAAGTTCCACCACATCTTGACCTCCTCTCCCAACGGCAGACCTCCCAGCATCATCAGCCTGCCTGGCCCGCCACGCGTCTCCAGCCTGAGCTGCTCATAGCCGGGAGGGACCACCGCAATGGAGCCCGGCTCGACGATCGCATCCTCCACCTTGATAGGTCGATCGATCGGAGCGATACCGTATTCGAACTCGGTTTTGGTGTCGACGCTGGCTTTGGCTGCGAGCTCCATGTCCATGCCGATGGCGGGGTGATCGAATCCGGCAGCAGACTGCTCCCTGCCGTAGTCGCCGATGAGGAGACGACCGTGGCCACCCTCGACCTCCACTTCAGGGAGGTCTTTGTGGTGCTGAAAGGCCGATGCCCCGTCTCTGCTGCCGTCGGGCTGCGCCAGCCACATCTGCACCCCCATGATCCCTCCTCTCGTCCGTGTGGCTTCGGTCTCCAGTCCTTCCTCGGCGTGGGCGATGCCGTGGCCGGCCGTCATCAGGTTCAGCTCTCCCGGGCGGATCGGCTGTTCCGTGCCCAGCGAGTCGGAGTGGAGAACGAGCCCACCGAAGAGCCACGTGACGGTCGCCAGGCCGATGTGGGGGTGAGGTCCGATCTCGAGCGGTGGTGGCCGGTCGACATCGTCGGGGCTCATCAGATCCACGAAACACCAGGGGCCGATCGTTCGGCGTCGCTTGGTAGGGAGCACGCGAAGGATTCCCATTTCGCCTATACGGGTGGTCCGGCCCTCCTTGACTTCGATGGCACTGATACCGAATTCGGCTGCCACTCGGTCTGTCTCTTCCACGGGTCCGCTCACAACGCCATCAAACCTACTTCGAGCCGAATGTCTGCATCGACTCCTGGTGCGATATGTTGACCTAGTGACGAAAAAAGAGCGACGTGTCGTTGTAGTCGCCAATCGTCTCCCCGTCGCATACGACGCCGAAGCCGGAGAGTGGCAGACCAGCCCGGGCGGTCTCGTGTCTGCGCTCACACCGATCCTGCAAAGGACCCGCGGCAGTTGGGTGGGTTGGAGCGGCCTTCCCGACCGCGAGTTCGAGCCTTTTCCCCACTCCGGGATCAACCAGGTTCCTGTCACGTTGAGCCAGGCCGACTACGAGGACTTCTATGTGGGTTTCTGTAACGGGACGTTGTGGCCCTTGTATCACGACTCCGTCAGAGCGCCACAGTTCCACAGGCATTGGTGGCGGCCCTACCGGGCGGTGAATCAGAGTTTCGCCGAGGTCGCAGCGAATGTTGTCGGGCCCGACGATGTGGCCTGGGTACAGGACTACCAGCTGCAGCTCGTCCCCCAGATGATCCGGGATCTGACCGCCGTCCATCGCATCGGTTTCTACCTTCACATCCCGTTTCCCCCGGTGGAGCTGTTCGCCAAGCTTCCCTGGCGCCGGCAGGTCCTCGACGGGCTCCTGGGATCGGACGTCCTCGCGTTCCAGTCGCGCTCGAGCCGGACGAACTTCGCAGTGGCGGCCAGACGTCTGGCCGGGGCCACGGGCTCGTCCTCGAGGCTGGAGTGGGGCGACCGCACCATCATTCTCCAGGTTGCACCGATCGGCATAGACACCTCGGTCTTCGACGAGCTGTCCATGTCCGAGGAGACCGCCGTGGCCGCCAAACAGATCAGATCTCACCTTGGCGACCCAGACGTGGTGATCCTCGGCGTCGACCGTCTCGACTACACGAAGGGCATCGATCTGCGCATGCGAGCGCTGCAGACGATGCTGGAGCACCGGCCCGACCTGATCGGCAGAGTGACCTTCGTTCAGATAGCGGTGCCGAGCCGCGAGGACGTCGAGGAGTACCAGCAGATAAGAGCAGATATCGAGGGACTCGTCGGACGGATCAACGGCGACTTCGCCGAGGTGGGCCGACCCCCGATTCACTATCTGTACCGGTCCGTCCCCATAGAGGAATTGGTTGCTTACTACCGGGCCGCCGACGTCATGTTCGTGACACCTCTACGCGACGGGATGAATCTCGTGGCCAAGGAATATGTGGCGACCAGGTTCGACAGCACCGGTGCCTTGATTCTCTCCGAGTTCGCGGGAGCCGCCGAGCAACTGCAGCAGGCCTATCTCGTCAATCCGTACGACCTCGAGGCCTTGGCCCGCACACTGGTCGAGGCCATCGAGACTGCCTCGGTACGTGGCAACAAGCGGATGAAGGCGTTGCGTCGCTCTGTCGGTGCCAACGACGTATTCTGGTGGGCAGAGCGTTGCCTCGGAGCACTCGATCTTTGACGCCAAGAGCCCGCTCTCGACGTCATCGCCCGGGCGACGTGTTGTTGGGCATCGACCAAGGCGACGACACGACCGACGAGACGGTCTTTGCGATTCTCGGCCCCGACGATGTCGGCGCGAAGTTCGGATCTCGCCCGACGCCGGCCCGCTCCGTGTAAAGAACGTTGTCTAGGTCGTTGAACTTCTGGAGGCGGTAGCTCTAGCGTCGGGATGATGGCGCGGACGTCGAATCACACTTGGTGGAAGAACGCCGTGTTCTATCAGATCTATCCGCTCAGTTTTGCCGACTCCGACGGCGATTCGTTCGGCGATCTCCGCGGGATCATCTCCAAGCTCGACTATCTGGCCAAGACTCTGGGAGTCGACGCACTCTGGATCTCGCCCTTCTACGAGAGCCCAATGAAGGATTGGGGATACGACGTGACGGATCACACCGATGTCGGCCCGCTTTTCGGGCGTCTCGACGACGTCCGGGAGCTGATCGAAAAGGCCCACCAAAAAGGGCTCAAGGTGGTGGTGGACTACGTCATCAATCACACGTCCGATGAACACCCTTGGTTCCTCGAGTCGCGGTCGTCCCGCGACAACCCCA
>DASUUP010000283.1:0-3609 GCA_036373995.1 Acidimicrobiia bacterium | reverse complement strand
GGGCTCCTCGGGGGGGACGTCACCCTGATCCACTGCTCTCACCTCGACGACGCCGATCTCGATGCCATTGCCGCCCACGAGACATCCGTTTCTCTTGCCCCTTCCAGCGAGATGGCCGACGGCCTGGGCATGCCACCGATTCAGCAGCTGATCGACCGGGGGATCCGGCCCGGTCTCGGAATTGGAAGTGAACGGGTCACACCGGGGGACATCTTCGCCCAGATGCGGGCCACCAACTCGGTGCAGCACGCCACTCATTTCGATCTCAAGCTCGCCGGCAAGGGCGGGCTACCCAACCTGTTGACCACACGTGAGGTGATCCGCTTCGCCACCGTCGACGGGGCCCGGGTAGCCGGTCTCGGAGACATCACCGGATCGCTCGAGCCGGGCAAGGATGCAGACATCGTGGTGCTTCGCACCGACCGGCCCAACATCTGGCCGATCAACGACCCGATCGGTGCCGTGGTGTGGGGCATGGACACCTCCAACGTCGATTGGGTGTTCTCCGGGGGCCGAGCACTGGTACGCAATGGTGAGCTCACCGCGGACGTGGCCCATGCCCGGGATCTGGCGATGGCGGCCCGACACCGTGTCGCCACGGGCGCCGGGCTGATGGCTGTTGGCGGAGGGGTGCGGTGACCACCACGAGGGCTCCTGTCTCGGTGCTCACGTCGTTCGTCGTCGCCTCCAGATACATGCCCGTCTACCTGGCCATCATTCTCTTGGTGGTCGTGGCTTCGATCTGGGCACCGGCGACTCTGGGGAGGGTGGCCCTCGCTGCGATCGCCCCTTTCGGAGCGCTACTCGGGATCACCGCGCTGGGGCAGATGCTGGTGATCATGACCGCCGGCATCGACCTCAGCACTCCTGGCACCGTGACCCTGACTGCGTTGATCATCGTCGGAGTCGGCCAACAGTCCGACGATCGCATGGGAGTCGCCATCTTCACTGCTGTCGGTGTCGCCGCGCTGATCGGGTTGGTGAACGGGATCCTGATCGGAGGGTTCAAACTCAACGCTTTGATCGTCACTCTCGCCGTGGGTGGGGTGATCACCGGTGTGGTGAGTCGTTATGTGAGGACGTTCCCAGTGCAGACCTCCGTTCCCCCGGCCCTGTCGCAATGGACTTCGACTCGCGTCCTAGGAGTGAGTGTCGTCTTCTGGATGGGCGTGGCTCTCACCCTGCTGACCATCCTCGTCCTCAGATACACAGCGGCCGGTAGGAGATTCCAGGTGGTCGGAGCCAATCCCGTTGCGTCCCACGTCGTCGGAGTCAGAGTGACGATGAACCAGATTCTCGTGTATGTGGTGGCCGCCGTCTTCTACGCGCTAGCCGGTATCGCATTGGCAGGCATCCTGCGTAATCCGGGAGTCAACATCGCCTCGGAGTATCTGCTTGGCCCCATTGCCGCGGTGGTTATCGGGGGGGCATCCTTGACCGGCGGACTGGCCAGCCCTCTATCGACTCTTGCCGCCGCCTTCTTCCTCACCGGGCTGAACCAGATGATGAGGATCATGGGGCTTTCCACTTCCCTCCAGTTCGTGGTGTTCGGCCTCGTCATCATCGGGGGAATGCTGATTTCCGGCGACCGGATCATCAAGGCCGTGGAGCGTGTGCTTCGCGAGCGGCGAAGACCGGGTCGCCCGGAAACACGAACGAGAGGATCCTCAATCGAAGAACCAGGTTGAGAAAGGAGATTCGAAAGACGAATCGAGGATCTGCATGAGAAATGAAACCAGGGCGACCCGCCCAAATGGAGGAGGAAATGAAACCAAGGAAAATCATTGGTGTGGTGGCGGTCCTGGCCATGCTGCTCGCGGCCTGCGGCGGTGACGATGCCGGCGACACCACCACGACGGCGAGCGTCGACGAGCCCACCACCACCACTGCCGCGCCAGCCGACACCACCACGACCCCAGCCGGAGATACCACCACCACCACAGGTGGTGACGACAATCCGTTTGCGGAGTTCGACGAAGATCCGTCTGCGGCCGATCCGGACCTGGTGCTGGAAGCCCTGGGTCCAGTCGAGCCGTCGGATGAGGCCAGTTGGAACATCATCCTGGCATCGATCGCCCGGGCCCACCAGGAGGTCGATCAGGCCACCATCGACAAGGCCATGGAGTGTTGGCGGGAGCAGCAATGCGAGACGGGCAGCGGTGGCGAGCTGGTGATGGGCTACGCCGACGGTGGCGGTGACCAGGTCAATGTGTGGCGGGCCGTGAGTCACATGGAGGCCATCCTCCAAGCGCTGACATATCCCGAGATCGGCACGATTGTCTCGACGGCTGCCAACTTCGAGGGAGACCCGGCGGTCAACGACATCCGGTTCTTGATGCAGGTCCCGGTCGACTTCATCGTCGGCTACCCGGACTGGGGCACCTATTTGAGCCCAGTGCTCTTAGAGGCACATGACGCAGGTATCCCCTACGTCTCGTTCTCAGCCGGTTGGGTCGGTCTTCCCGATCAGGAAGGCGCACTGACTCCAGGGGAGGACTATCTGACCGTGGTCGGCGAAGATCTCTGTGACTTGGGCAACAGCTTCGCCGAGGTGCTCAATGAGAACGTCAATGGTGGCCAGGTCGGCATGCTCGGTGGGACCTCGGGCAATGCCCTGACCCTGGGTTGGCAGCGGTGCGCGGTGACGGCTCTCGAAGAAGGCGGGTCCGAATTGGTCAATCCGCCCCCGAACGAGAACACCACCACCGGTGACACGAGCTGGGTGAACAGCATTGCTCTCGAAGTCGTGCGAAGCTTGTTGACCACCAATCCGGAGATCGCTGGATGGACCTATGAGTACTCAGATGGTCTGTTCACAGCCCTTCAGGCATACGACGAGCTGGGCATCCCGGTGGAGAACCTCTCCGTAGCCCTGCGTACCGACGAGCAAACCCTGTTCTGCGATTGGGCGGAGCGCGACGAGCCGACCTACAAGATCTGGTACTCGGCAGGCGGCAACTTCCAGTCACGGACGGGAGTCACCGCAGCCATGATGGCGCTCAAGGGGGCCGAGATCCCCGCGGAGGTTGTCGTTCCCCATGTCATGCGAGAGGTAACCGATGCAGACTGCGATCCCGATTCGGTCAACCCGGTCGTCTCTGGCACGTCCCTCGTGCCCGACGACGTTCTGGCACTGATGTTCGGAGGCTGATGACTGACGACAATTCCGGTAGGAAGTAGGTGACGAAGGAAACGGTCCTCGAACTGACGGGTGTCTCCCGTCGGTTCGGGGCCGTCCGGGCACTGAGCGATGTCAGCTTCGATTGTCGGGCCGGCGAGATTCACGCCCTCGTCGGGGAGAATGGCTCGGGCAAATCGACTCTCCTCGGGATTGCCTCCGGGTTTGTCGAACCCGATCGAGGCACCGTTCGGATCGGCGGCCAACCCCTGCGCCGGGACAACCCCGCCCTGGCCCGAAAGCTGGGTCTGGCCATGGCCTACCAGGACGGCTCGGCGGTGGCCGCAGAGCCTGTCAAGAACAACTTCTACTTCGCCGCGCCACCAGACAAGCGTCCGCCCTACTGGCAGAGAAAGAAGTGGGCCCGGCGTCTCTTGGCAGAGTTCGATCTGGATATCGAGCTGTTCCCCGACATTCCGGCCGGCTTGCTC
>DASUUP010000282.1:0-2913 GCA_036373995.1 Acidimicrobiia bacterium | reverse complement strand
CGCGCTCACGGGCCTGGTCGATGACGTATTCGGCGAATCGTCTCCCCAATCCCTGACCCTGACGATCAGGGGAGACCATCCACCCGGCGTTGGCCACATGATCCCCGAGACCGGGTTGATTGGGCTTGACGTAGGCGGTGGCGACGACCGTCTCACCCATCCGAGCCATGAAAGTCGCCTCCCTGGGACCCTCCTTCATCCAGATGGCACGCGCTTCGGCCTCGGACATGTCCGGGGGATAGGGGTAGGTATCCCCGGTTCCGATGACATCCCTGACGATGGGCCAGATCTCGTTCCAATCGTGGGGATCGGCCAAGGTGAACACGAGCTTGTCGTCGATCAGACGAGCTCCCGCTCGGCCCGCCATTCGACGGGCCCTGAGTAGTCGAAGTACTTGGTTCGGTAGATCTCGATACTGGGCCGGTCGAAGATCCCAGACGTGAGCCTCCCATTGTGGATGCGCACGTTGTGATAGTGCCTTGGTGAGAGGGTCTCGACCGCCCGGGCGTGCATCTGGGACTGTCTCCAGAAGCTGGTGTCGGTCGGATCGTCGTGTAGCACCATGTTCGCCCAGTGCCCTTCCGCCAGCTCCAGCGAGGCGTAGGCGAGGATGCCCGGGTAGTCGATGAACTCGGCGACGATCTCGGTATTGGCCTCCTCGAGTGGCCAGATGTCGACGTCTTCACGCCGCTGGCCGAAGAAGCCGACCACACAGAGGCCGAGATGCGCCGCGACCCTCTCGACGTCGCAAAGCAGGAGGCGATGAGTGAGGCCGCCGGCCCTCCAGGCCAGCTTCTGGAAGGGGGCTATCTCCCGTATTCCCTCCTCCACCTCGACGACGACCTGGCGGACGTCGGCCAGGATGGAGTGGAGGACCCCGAGATCACGATCGGTCATCTCGACCGCCGTAAACGGCCGATCTTCGATGGTCTCATCTACCCCCAGTGCAACGGTCGCTGACACTTCTCCCACCTCGATCTTCTGGTGCCATTCTAGGGAGAGACATCTTCGCCATCCAGGAAAGAAGCCAGGAAGCAGCAGGGATTCAGCGTGGACGCCAATTGACCGGGACCCGCTTGAGACCACGGAACACCAGACCCTCGGGGGCAACCGCCCGATCTTCGACGAGCTTCGGTTGGGTCAGACCAGTGACCACTGCCTCGACGACTGCCATCGCCTCGGCCCGGGCCAGGTGGATGCCGAGACACGAGTGCGGGCCACGTGCGAAGGTGAGATGTCTCCCCGAGTTGGCACGATCGATGTCGAGGACATCAGGATTCGGAAACACCGCCGGGTCACGGTTCGCCGCCGCCAGTGAGACCCGAACCAGATCACCGGCTGGGATCGACGCGCCGCCCAGGGCAACGCCACGCGTGGCAAAGCGATCGACTGCGGCCGCCGCAGGCTCGATGCGCAGCGACTCCTCGACGAAGGCAGGCACCAGGCTGGGGTCCTCTGCGATCCGGTTCAATAGCCCGTCTCCCTCGAGCAGATGCTGGACGACGAGGGAGTTGGTTCCGTCTCCGGTGACGATGCCACCGAACAGGAGAACGGCGACGTTGGAAGCGACCGCCTCGGGGGACAACTCGCTCCCGGTCACGACCATGCGCAACAGTGGGCTCGTGTCGAGACTGGCTATCACCGCCGTCGACAGAGCGCCAAAAGCCGCTGTGCCCGAGCTCGTCACGCCCCTGCCCATGGTCACCGAGTCGACCGCATCGACTATCTCCTCATACCAGGCCGCGAGTTGATCGCCATCGATGCCCTCGAGACCGAGCACATGAGCCATGGTCTCCACCGCCAGGGGCCGGGCGACCGCCCGTCGCAGGTCGGCCTGGCCGGAGGCCTCGACACTCTGCACCAGCTCGGTCGCTCGACCCCTGATCCAGGGTGCGACGTTCGAGCGAATCCGCTGAAGACGAAATGGGACCGCAAACGGGTCTCTGTGGAGACGATGAGCCGCTCCATCGAGAGAGAGCATGCTGGGACCGATGACTTGCTGAGTGGAGAAGCCGGGATGGTCGACGGTGAATGTGTCGGGATCACGAAGCACATCGACCGCCAGGTCATACGACGTAACGAGCCAGCAATCGAGATCAAACATCCAGGTGACGGGCCCGGATGCCCTCAGCTCGGCCAGAACCGGGAACGGGTCGTGGCTGAGTCGTTCGACGACAGGTGTGGTCGGCTTGTCTGCGATCAGTCGACGCTAACGCGGCTGCGCCGACTGCGACCCTCGCGCCGTCCTGGCCCGGTCGGCGACACCGGGCCCAATCTCGTCTCCACGGCGGCCATGGAGAAGTCACCCGGCTGATACGAGTCGACAACGGCCCTGATCTGGGCAATGTGGTCCGGCACCGAGCCACAGCATGCTCCGATGATCGACGCGCCTGCGTCGATCGCCAGCTCGGCGTAGGCGTACATGTCGTCCGCCGATGTGGGGTACCACAGCTTGCCGTCGATGACCTTGGGTATTCCGCAATTGCCCTTGGCCACCACAACCGCTTCGGGAGCAGCACGTTTGATCCCGGCCGCAGCAACCACAACGTCGGCGGGTCCGATGCCACAGTTGGCGCCGACCGCGGCAGGGCTGTTCGGCTGGTGCTGCCACCACTCAGCCAGGGACGAGGGCGGGACACCCATCATCGTCTTTCCGTGCGTGTCGAAACTCATGGTGGTCACCACGGGGAGACCGGTCGTCGTCGCCGCTTCCACCGCCGCAGCGAGCTCCTCTGTGGAAGACAGGGTCTCGATCCAGAGGACATCCGCTCCCGCCGAGGCCAGGGCATCCATCTGCTCGGCGAACATGGCGACACCTCGCTCGTGAGTGAGCTCACCGAGTGGCTCGAACAACTGTCCCGTTGGACCAACAGAGCCCGCCACGACGACCTCTCGATCGGTGCCGGCGGCGAC
>DASUUP010000281.1:0-2298 GCA_036373995.1 Acidimicrobiia bacterium | reverse complement strand
TACCGACGCGTAATACTGGATGAGGTCACCTTTGGTGTACCCCTCGTCGGGGAAGAACACTTTGTCGATGTTCGAGAACGTGATCGGCCGATCGACACCTTCGGGGACGAACCGCTCTCCGTCCTTGACGACGTGGATCGGTGAGGGGAGCCCGGCGTCGACTGTGGCGAGGCGCCGTCCCTTCTTGGAGTCAGCTTTGGTCGGCATGGTCTGTTTCACCTCGTCCCAGATGAGGCCGTGACTCTTCATGTCTCTGGCCTCGGAGATGAGCACCATCGACATCCCCGTCTCTTCGACGGCCTCCACCAGGGGGCCGACACGCAGTGTGCCCTCACCGTATGCCACGTGTCTGATCTCACCGCCGTCGCCAAACTGGTTGTCTGAGAACTGGACCTGGAGGGGGTGGATCATCCACCCGGGAAAACTGTCCCTTATGAACGAGAGCACCGACACGAACGCGGTCTTGGAGGTGAGCCCACCGTTGGTCATCGCATGGATGTGGGCCCAGTCGACCACCGGCCGCACGAAGCTGTACTCGGTAGCGAGCTGGGCGATGTCACCGATACTGCCGAACTGGCTGCGCTTGCCCGCGGTCTCCAGCCCCAAGCCGACGCCCATGGATTCCACTTTGGGGGCGATGATGTCGATGCGGGCCCGGATGCGGTCCATGAGCACGGTCGGGTCCTCGTCGTAGCTCGCGCCGAAGTGAGCGACTATCACTGGGGCGCCCAGCCAGTTCCCCAGCTTCATGGTGTGCTCCAGGGCGTGCGCCGATTGTTTCCCCTTGTCCTCCTCGGGGATG
Source organism: Acidimicrobiia bacterium (assembly GCA_036373995.1). Lineage (GTDB taxonomy): Bacteria > Actinomycetota > Acidimicrobiia > Spongiisociales > ZC4RG35 > JANQRA01. The sequence continues at coordinate 1,496 of DASUUP010000281.1, read as the reverse complement.
GTCAGGCCGACGAAATACGGGGCATGGACAGAGAGACGGATATCCCGCTCGGCGGCGAGAGTCCCGAAGGTCTCACAACGTTTCTCCTTCCAGGGGAACCCTTGGGTGAATGGAAGCTCTAGGGCGCGGTGACCCTCCTCGACCAGCTTGTCGAGGAATTCGGCATCGTCCCCGCCATCAGGGGGCAGCTCTGAGATCCCAAACCGCATAGTCGTCATGTGAGCGAATCCTGCCAGGCTCAGTGCTCTGCAGCCGTATCGAGTTGGGGGACTTAATGTCTACTGACATGTCAGGCGCCGAATCTCTGCGGCTGAAACAGGTGATCCATGGCTTCTGGTCGGTGACCGGAAACCACGCGGTGATCGACACGGCCTGCTCGGCAGGGCCTGATTTCATCGTGGTCGACACCCAACACGGGATCGACCTGGGTCGAGTGGACGCCTCCCTGTTCACGGTAATGGCCGGATATGGCGTGGCAGGGCTGGTGAGGGTGGAAGCCATAGACCTCGGGCGGATCGGCCGGGCCCTCGACCTTGGCGCCGCCGGGATCGTCGTGCCCCTGGTCGTCTCCGCCGATGATGCAGCCCAAGCGGTGCATGCGACCCGGCACGCACCCCTGGGTGGTCGCTCCTATGGAATGCAGACCCGACGGATCGGCCCCTTTGACGAGCAGCCATACGTCGTCATCCAGGTGGAAACTGCAGGAGCCCTGCTCGACATTGATGCCATCGCCGCCGTCGAAGGTGTCGATGCTCTCTACGTCGGGCCCGCCGACCTGGGTCTGGGCTTGGGAGGCAGCCCCGCTCCCGATGTCAACGAGGTCTGGGATGACGTTCATGAGCATGCCGGTCCACTTGCTGCTGCCTTCACCGGGGTGATCGAGGCGGCCGATGCAAACGGCATCGTTCCCGGCCTCCATTGCGGTAATGGGGCCAGCTCGGCGCGAGCCGTCGCCGAGGGTTTCCGAATGACCTCGGTTGCCGTCGATCTCGGCTTGATAGGCACAGGTCTAAGTGAGCAATTGGAGGTCGCCCGAGGTTTGTCCGCTTGAGTCGGCGCGGTCAGACCCGATCGACCCAGACGCCCACCGGTCGAAACTCGAGAGGGACATCCACCAGGATCAACTCGGTCAGCTCGACTGCCGCCACGGTGAGGTGGTGAGGCCCGAACACCTTGGCGGCGTCCCCGGTCGCGACCTTCTCCTCGTCGAACACGCCTGCGCCGTCGATCACATAGACGTAGCCACCACGCCCATCCGAAAAGGATTGTGAAAGCGTCGCATCGGGACTGAGACGACCCACCAGCACTCGGGCATCTTGTGACAGGTCGAGTCCGTCCTCCCCCTCCGGGCCCATGATCTGCAACCACCGGTCGGTGCGCTCCTCGATACCGTACTGGCGTTGCTGCACCGACGACTCGAGCCCGGCGTCGCTGGGCAGGATCCAGAACTGGATGAAGCGCATCCCCTCCTCGTCGGAGCCGTTTCGCTCCGAGTG
>DASUUP010000280.1:0-11528 GCA_036373995.1 Acidimicrobiia bacterium | reverse complement strand
CGAGGAGTCCATCCTCAACGCACTCTGTGCAGCCGAGACCATGACCGGGCAGAAGGGCCGGACCGCCCACGCATTGCCAGTCGAGCGAGTACGGGAGCTGATCGGAGCGAAATGAGTGTGTCGGGGGAGACGATGTCTCGCCTCCCCCAAGCGAATCTCCCGGATCAGCCTCGACGGTGAACTCTCTCGTCATTCCGTGTGTGAAGTGGATGGTCAGCCGTCGAGGACCTGGCGGTGTGGGGCCCGGACGGCTCCATCTTCTATCAAACCTGGCACCTGAGCGACTAGGCCAGCGCAGCCCGCGCTGCGTGGTACCCGCACATCCCGTGGACACCGGCTCCGGGAGGGGTGGCTGACGAGCAGAGGTAGACATCACCCCCTAGCGAGTACGGGGATTCCGCCCCGACCTGAAGCAGCTTCCTCAATCCGTACCGGCCGCCGCCGATGTCACCGCCGATGTAATTGGCGTTATAGAGCTGATAGCCCATGGGGCCCCGGGTCGTTCGTTCGAGGACGATGTCTCTGAACCCGGGAGCGAATCGCTCGATCTGGTTCTCGATGGCCTCGGTCATGTCGACTTTCGACCCGTTGGGGACGTGGCAGTAACCCCACGCAGTGTGTTTGCCTTCCGGGGCGCGCGATTCGTCGAAGAGTGACTGCTGTGCCAGCAGGACAAACGGGCGTCTGGGGTGTTCTCCGCGGGCAACGGCCCTTTCCGAGGCGGCGACCTCGGCATACCGGCCTCCGAGGTGAACCGTGGCCGCCTGCGCGCTCGCCGGGTCGGCCCATGGAATGGGTGCATCGAGAGCCCAGTCGACTTTGAATATGCCGGGTCCTGGCTCCCACCTGGAAAGGCGACGTGCTTTGCCAGGCGAGATGCGTCCGCGAGCAATGCGATATGCCGCAGACGGCATCACATCGAGGAGTATGGGCCCAGGAGGCAGCTCATCCACTGACTCGACTTGTCGTCCTAGCTCGATCTTCCCCCCGAGCGTCTCGAAGCGTGTGGCCAACGCATCGGTTATCGACCGGGATCCGCCACGAGCCAGAGGCCAGCCATGACTGTGGGCGATGGCTCCGAGCATGATGCCGACAGCCGACGTGGCCAGGCCATAGAAGGGCGCAATGGCATGTGCCGCGATTCCGGAGAAGAGCCCTTGCCCCTCCTCCGTCTCGAAACGCCTTGCCAACACTGCAGCCGGAAGCCCGCCGTAGAGACTCAGCCTCGCAAACGCACCCAGATGTTCGGGTGGGACAGTCACCGGCCCGAGGGCCACATCGAGGTAGTTCTCGATACGGCCCACGATCGGGCCCATGAGCCGCCGGTAGGACGCCGCGTCGTCGCCCAACCCGGCCGCCGTCTCCTCCACCGACCTCCGCAGGACGGCCACCCGCCCGCCGTCGAGAGGATGTGTGACGGGAATCGGCGGTTGAACCCAGTCGACCTCCAACTCGATCTCTTTGAAGTATGGGGAGGCAACACCGGCTGGATGAATGGCCGAACAGACGTCATGGAGGAATCCCGGAAGAGTCAATTCCTCGCTTCGTGTTCCGCCACCGATCTCGTCAGCGGCTTCGACGAGGAGGGTCTTCCTCCCCGAACGCGCCAGCTCGACCGCAGCAGCCAGGCCGTTCGGCCCAGCACCAACGACCGTGGCGTCGAATTCCGTCATTGGCCTGATTGTGGCCGAACTTCGTTACGAGACGGTGACCAACGGTCTCGTAACGGTCCGGGAACGGTCACCGGGTAGACCTCACGTTGAAAGGAGTTGATGATGACGGACCCGAGAAACGCAGAGAACTGGGCCAAGCCAATCGATGTCTTTCATGTCGATGAGTCCATCGAGGGTGCCCACAAAGGCAACGTCGAAGGGCGGAAGCCCACCGGTCCGCTGCAAGGCTTCGGCCAACTCTGGCAAAAGTCTTATGAAGTCTCCATAGACGGGCCGACGCCCGAGGAGGCGGTCCAGACCTGGAAGGACAACTTCGGTGAGTTCTGGTACCCGGGAAACAGGTTCTACGCACCCGCCGCCGGTATCGCACCAGGTCAGGTTGCCGTCATCGCCGGCGGTCGGGGGCCGACCAAGGTGACGAGCGGCGTGCGCGTGATCTATGCCGATGAGCGGTCCTGGACTTACATGACTCCAGAGGGACATCCGTGGGCGGCGATCATCACCTTCAGCGCACATGAAGAGGATGAAGCGACCATCGCCCGCATCGACCTGATGGTCCGGGCGAACGACCCCTTGTACGAGGTCTCGTTTCACATCTACACATCCCGGGTCGAAGACAAGATCTGGACCCACATGCTCACCGAATTGGCCAGGCGCTACGAGTCCGATGGGACGGTTTCACGACACACCGCTTTGATCGACAAGCGACGCCAATGGAGACATTGGCGCAACATCTGGAAGAACTCAGCCGTTCGCACCCTGTTGAGGAGAGATCGTCACTGAGTGGCTGTTGGCAAAGAGAACGGGCCCCTTGCAGGGCCCGTCCCTTGCTCGTTCGTAGTCCGGCGTTTACAGCAGCACGGCCTTCTTGCGGATCTGAAGGAACACGAATCCCACTGCTACCAGAGTCAATCCGGTGACGAAGGCGAAAGCCGCCAGTGCGTAGGACACGATCCCCAGGCTCAGTGCCGTGGTCAGGGTCGTGGCATCGAGCCATGAAGCCCTTGCCTCGTTGGGCACCATCACCGCTTCGCCATTCTCGTCGAGGACTGCTTCGCCGCTCTCATCGACCTCAGGGATCAGCCGATCCATCTGGGCGTAGTAGAGACCGTCGGTCCGGTCGAGTTGGTGTTGGGTGATGATGTCTGCCTGCGCCCACATCGAGAATGGGCCACGAACCGGAGTTTCCGCTATGGCCGCATCCTCAGGGGTTACGACATCTTGTACCGCAGCCTGGTCCCACGTGTACCAAGCGCCGAAGACGCCGCCTGCGATGGCACCGAATCCAACGGCCATTGCCAGGATTGCGGTGGCGAGCAAGACAAAGCTCTTCTTGTGAGGGACATCCGCCTCGGGGAGGCGGGTCGGGGTGTCTGTGACGGCAGTCATTTCGTGCCTCCTTACTGCTCTGGTAACTGCCTTACTCTTCGCACTATCGCCGAATGTGAAAAAATTCACGAGGGGCGAAGGTCCCTGTCGTGGAGCCGGAAGTCCCGGCTTCGTTGGGACCATCAGGTACCGGAGTAGTCGGGGTCTCGATTCTCCATGAACGCGTTCATGGCTTCCATCAGGTCGTTGGAGATGAGGAATGAGGAATTCCACTGGGCCATGTAGTCGAGTGCCTGGTCGACGGTGCGCCCGTCGTTGGCCTGAAGTATCCGCTTGATGCCCTGGGTGACCAGCGGGGAGTTTGCAGCGATCTGATCGGCCAGCTTCATGACACCCTCCAACAGGGCATCGGAGTCTTCGAAAACCTGGGATACCAGCCCTCGCGCCTGCGCCCAATCGGCCGGATAGTCGGCCCCGGTCAGAGCCATCTCGGCGGTGACCCCGTTGCCCACGATGGCGGGGAGACGCTGTAGGGCTCCGATGTCGGCGACAAGGCCCATCTTCGTCTCCCGAATCGAGAACACGGCGTCTGCGGAGGCGAGGCGGATGTCGCAGGCGGAGATGAGGTTGGCGCCGGCGCCGAGACAGTATCCATTGACGGCGGCAATAACCGGCTTGGCAGTCTCGGCGAAACAGCTCACGGTCTTCTGGAGACGCTTGATCGTGCGGTACAACTCCAGGTTGCCAACGGCGGGTGACGCCCCAGTCGGCTGGATTCCCGCCAGCATGTTCACGTCGATTCCTACACTGAAGGCCTTGCCCCGTCCGGCGAGGACGATGACTCTCACGTCGCGGTCGTCGTCGAGTCGCGCAACGGCCTCCGGGATGTCCGCCCACATGCCCTCGGACAGGGCGTTGAGCTTGTCCGGGCGGTTGAGCCACAGGGTGGCGACGTGGTCCGTCTGCTCTATCTCTAGATGTTGGTAGGCCATAAGGCCCGGAGGCTATTCGATGCCGGGTCTCACTCGGCCGCTGACTGCCATGCTTCGCGTACACCCACTCGCCCGCCGTATCGGAGCAGACCACCTGCGTATATGCGCCCGGCCAGCACGGTGAGCACTCCAATCGACGCCACACATATCGCAAACGCCAGTATGAACTGCCACGCCGGAATCGATTGAAGGGCCGTGCGCACCGGGACGACGAACGGTGCGGTGATCGGGACGAACGTGAAGATCGTCGCCACCACGCCATCAGGGTCGTTGAGAGCGGCGATGGAGACGAAGAAGCCGACCACCGCCGCCATGGACATTGGCATGGCGATTGTGTTCGCTTCCTCGGTGCGACTGACCAGCGAGCCGGCGGCACCGAACAGGACGGCGAAAATCACGAACCCGAGCACGAACCAGAGGAGCAAGTTGAGTACGGCGCTTATCTCGATCGGTGGAAGGTCGAATGCTCCGGTTGCCCGCAAAGCAATCAATGCGATGGCAATGGTCCCCAGGAGTTGGAGAAGCGCCAGGGAACCGATGCCGAGGATTTTTCCGCCGAGGATCTGCCATGGCCGGATGCTGGAGAGGAGGACTTCGACAACCCTGTTCGACTTCTCCTCGGTGACACCCGTGAGGATCCAGGTCCCGTAGAGCAGGACAGCCAGGTAGAGGAGGAGCAGGCCGAAGTAGGCGATCATCGTCCGGCTGTCGCTCTCTTCGGGATCGCCTTGGGTGAGCGTCGTGGTCTCGAGGGGATCGGAGGTCAGGATCTCGATGATGTCCGCCGCCTGTTGGCCCTCCTCCTCGATGATCTCCTGGATTTGCACCGTCCCAGCAGCGCGCTGCAGCCCACTGACCAACGAGTTTCCCGTGAATCCGCCGACGCTCTGCACGACGATCTCCTCCCCGTCGATCAACAGAGCATCGATCTCACCGTTCTCGAGGTCCGTCATCGCGGTCTCAGGGTCGTCGTACTCGACGGTCTCGATTGCGATGCTCGGGGGGTCTTCAGGCTCGTCATTGGCGTTGCCCAGGTCGACGGCGGTGGAGATGATCACATCGTTGCCCTCGCCGACCGAGCCGATCGTGCTTTCCGTCGTGTCAGAGCCGACGACGGTCGGAGCGACGATGAGTCCGAGGACGATCAAGACTGTGAGAGCCGTGGTGATCAGGTAGGCCTTCGATCTAATCCGCTCGGTGATCTCACGAAGCGCCACCTGCCATAGCGTTCCGAAGCCCGTCACCGGACGGCCTCCCGGAAGAGGTCGGAGAGCGAAGGTGTGGTGTAGGCGAAGTGCCTCAGCTTGCCCCCTTCCTGAGCATGGGCGATGAATCCCCTGACATCGGTTTCGGCGCTGATGATCGCCGTGAGACGCCCTCCATTCATCTCCGTCGACTGCACGCCATCGAGAAAGTCGACCAACAGTGATGGATCCCCCTCCGCCTCGAGCTCGAGATGACGGATCGGCGCCGAATCCTTCAGGTGCTCGACGTTGCCCCTGACCACGACCTCGCCGGCGTTGATGATCGCCACCTCCTCGCAAAGGTCCTCGACCAGGTCGAGCTGGTGGGAGCTGAACACGACCGCTTTTCCTTGTTCAGCCTGCTCACGAAGAACGTCTGACATCGTCTCCACCGCGATCGGGTCGAGCCCGCTGAGTGGCTCATCGAGGACGAGAAGCACGGGATCATGCACCAGGGCGGCGGCGAGTTGCACCCGCTGCTGGTTGCCGTGTGACAGCGACTCGACCGGGTCGTTGGCGCGGTCACCAAGCCCGAATCGCTCCAGCCAGCTCTCAGCGGAATCGCGAGCTGATTGGTTCGACATTCCATGCAGACGCCCCAGATAGGCGAGTTGATCCCGCGCCTTCATCTTTGGATAGAGGCCGCGTTGCTCGGGCATGTAACCGAAGCGAAGCAAGTCGTCGGGCTCGATCGGCTGGTCATCCCATGTGACCGATCCGGAGTCGGGTTTGAGGAGACGAAAAATCGTTCGCATCGCCGTCGTCTTGCCGGCACCGTTGGGCCCGAGAAATCCCAACATGCCCCCACGGGCGACTTCGAAGCTGCATCCATCCAGAGCGCGGATGTCGCCGAAGGATTTGTGTAGGTCCCTGACCTGAAGCACGAACGTCCAGGTTAGGAGGGGTTCGGCTGTCGGGCGAACCGGGCAGAACTGGGTCGATCGACCCCCCCTGGCATCTTCAAGTCGGTCTCGGCACGGCCCGATACCACGCTTGCACGTTCGAAGAGAAGGAGTTTCCAGTGCGGAAAAAGGTACTGGCGGTCGCCCTGGCCGTCCTTGCGTTCAGCTTGATCGCCGCTTCCGCGGCCAGCCTCGGTGGGATCGACACCAGTGACGTCGGTGCTGACGCAACATTCGTCGGCAGCTGTGACACCGATGGTGTCGATGCCGTGTTCGCCGATCCGACAGTCGATGCCTCGGGCCGTTACGTCGTGGCCTCGGTCACGATCAGTGACATTCACGCCGACTGTCTTGGGCAGCGGCTCTCGGTCGATGTGACCGATGCCGCTCTTGCCTCATTGGGCAGCGGAAGCGTCGATCCGATCACCTCGGATACCGAAGTGGTCGTCTTCGCAACGCCGGCCGATGCAGAGGCAATTGCCCGCATCGCTGTCGCCATCAGCGGCTGATCGACAACGATCCAAACACAGGTGAAGGGCGGGTCGAGTCGACCCGCCCTGACCCATTTCCTGAGACCAGCCATGAAACTGCGGTCACAACACGTCGGGCCTCTCACCCGAACCACCACGGTGACGGTCGTCGTCGTCGGGCTGACCGCGTTCGCATTGGTCGCCTCTGCCGCATCTCTCGGCGGCATCACGGTCGGCTCGATCTTCACCCAGGAGACGGCGGTCGATATCGACGTACCCGACCCTTCGTCTCCCATCGTCACAACCGACTTCTCGGGTTGCTCCAACCTCATCGACGGTTGGACCGATGACTCCGGTGGCACGTGGACCAGTCACAGCGGTAACTGGCAATGCCTCGGGAGTGGCGTCGTCCGAGCACAGCAAAGGGAGATGCTCGCGAACCTCAGCGTGGAGATCATGCCGACAACGGGCGTCCGCATCAGCACCGACATCTCCGACATCTCCCATCAGAGCGACCGGTCCGGACCGGGCATCTCGGTATTGGGCGACGGCGCCGGCGATTTCCTCTACATCAGCTACGAGAGAGACGATGAACAGCTCACCATCGGAGTCGCCGGCGCTCCGCCTTTTGCCACGGTGACGTCCGTCGGTGACTTCGATGTCGGCACCATGTCAGTGGAGCTCTCGGGAGACCAGCTCTTGATCGAGTTCGGTTCGATCGTCGTTGGTCCGTTCGACCTCATGGGTGAGGCGCCGCAACTCATCGGCAACCACTGGTTCGGCCTCGTTGCCGACAACGACAACCAGAGCCGGTTCGACAACTTCACGATCGAGCTCCTCCCATGACCACCTATCCCGAGAAGGTCACCGGTCGCCATATCGACACCAGTAGACCGCTGGATTGGCTGAGTCGTCACCTCAACCCGATGGGTTTCCTCCAGTGGATGCTTGTGATCGTTCTGACCCTGGTCCTCTGGCCGTCGACGTTGGGCGGACGTCTCGGTCTGGTCATGGTAGCCGGCAACTCGATGGAGCCCACCTATCACCTAGGCGACGCCGTCATCTCCTGGCGGGAGCAGGTCGATATCGGCGACATCATCCTGTACAGGATCCCGGAGGGATCCCCGGGCGAGGGTAAGACGGTGATCCACCGGGTGGTCGGAGGGGACGGATATGGCTGGATCACTCAGGGTGACAACTCGGCCTATCCCGATAGCTGGTATCCGTCGAACCTCGACGTCCTCGGTGTGGCCAAGATGAGGGTGCCGCTCGGCGGTGAGGTGCTCGAGGTAGTTCGATCCTGGTGGTTCATTGCGCTCATGGGTGGGGCAGCTGTTGGTCTCCTGCTCTGGCCCGACAGCGACTCGGCGGAGCGTCGCCGAGGCCGTCACCGGACGTGAACGCTTCTGTGTCGAATAATCCGTGTCAGAGACGGAAAAATCGACACAGAACGGTTGGGAGGTCAGTCGAGAAGGGTGGGGCGGAACAGGCGGTCGTGGGTGCGGAGGGCGTAGCGGTCGGTCATGCCGGCCACGTAGTCGACGGCGCGGGTCAGTGAGTCCGCCTCCGGCACGGTGTACGAGTCGGGCACCTCGGCCGGGTGCGCCTGGTAGTAGCCCACCAGGTCCCGGATGACCGTGATCGCCTTGTCTTTCTGCGCTTCCGACTCGCGACTGAGATAGACCCGGTCGAACATGAAGTCACGCAATTCGCCCATGACGTCGAGATGCTCGTCGTCGATGGATACAACACCCTCTCGGTGAGACGTCTCGATGACGGCAGTGATCATCGAGTCGATCCATTCCCGGGATGTTGCGCCGAACGTGGTCAATGCGCGCACCGGTAAGTCGTGATACTCGAGGACGCCGGCTCGTAGGGCGTCTGATACGTCGTGAGTGAGGTAAGCGATCCGGTCGGCGAAGCGGCACAGCCAGCCTTCGGGAGTCTCGGGTGGGGGCTCGATCCTCCATGTGTGAGCTCGCACCCCGTCGAGCACCTCGTGTGTGAGGTTCTGGGGCTCGAGTAGCTCGAGGGTGCGGACTCCGTGCGCCGAATGCAGCCACTCGCCTTCGATGAGAGGGGTCAGCGCATCCTCGCCGGTGTGGCCGAACGGGGAATGGCCGACATCATGAGCAAGACAGATCGCCTCGGTCAGGTCCTCGTTCAGACCGAGAGCGCTGGCCATGGCTCGCCCCACCTGGGTGACATGGATGGTGTGGGTCATCCGGGTCACGAAGTGATCACCGTCGGGATTGAGGAACACCTGGGTCTTGTGCTTGAGACGTCGAAATGCCTTCGAGTGGATGATTCGATCCCGGTCCCTCTCGAACGCGGTTCGGAACTCGTCGTCGTCCTCGGGCTCGCCTCGCCCCTGGCTCTCGTCGGCCTTGGTCGCCGCCGGAGCCAGCAGCTCGTGCTCCAGCCGCTCCCGCTCGACCCGCGTTCGGCGCAACATCATCGTGGTACCTCAAACCTCCGGTAGTTAGACCCGTATACGGCTCTAACTACCTCGAGAATGAAACCCAGTTTCATTCTCGAGGCACGAGGATCCGTATGTGGGCCGTGGAACCGGAGGTATCAAGAGCCATCAGCCGGCCACCTGGGCCCGCTGGAACTGGTAGAGGATGAAGAAGGTGAAGGCCAGGATGGCGAGAGCGGCCACGATCGCAAGGACACGCTGCCAGCTTCTCATTTTCCGGAAGTTGGCGATCGGACCGGCTTCGGCGTGGCCGGTGATGATCCGGCGTCTGAGGCGGGCCGAGATCATGTCGATGGAGAGGACGACGGCGATGGTCAGGAACAGCACGGTGCCCGCCCGAGCAAAGTCTCGGAATCGGAGCTGAGCGAGAATCTCCGATCCAATTCCGCCGGCGCCGATGACGCCGAGTACGGCCGAGGCGCGGATGTTGATCTCGAACCGGTATAACCAGTAGGCGACGATGTTGGGCATCACCTGGGGGACGATCCCGAACCTGATCTCCTGGAGTCTGGTGCCACCCGAAGAGGAGATGGCCTCCACGGGGCCGGCATCGCTGCCCTCGACGACCTCCGACGACAGTTTTCCGAGAGTGCCGATGGAGTGGATGCCGAGAGCGAGTGTTCCAGTCCAGGCACCGAGACCGGTCACCGGGATCAGCGCCATCGCCACGAGAAGCTCGGGTACGGCCCGGATCGCGTTGAGGACTTGGCGCACGATCGCGGTCATCCAGGGTGGTGCGACATTGGTTGCTGCGGCGAAGGCGAGAAAGAACGAGAAGAACGCGCCCATGATCGTGCCCAGCCAGGCGATCCAAAGCGATTCCATGATCTTGGGCAGAGCACGTTGGATTGCCTCCGGGCTGAAGTCGGGTGGGAACATCTGTTTCAAGATGTCCCACATGTCCGATGGCGCGGTGCGAATCTGCTCCCAGGAGACCTCCAGCCCCAGAGCAGCCCACAGGACCGGGATGATGATGGCGGCGCTGATCAGAGCCCTAACGACCCGCGGCCGGACCGGTCGCTTCGGTCGTGTGGCGACGGGAGTCTCGACGGTCTGTGTCGTCACACCAGCCTCCTTCGGAAGGCAACACTGACCTGTTCGATGATGAACACGAGTATGAAGATCATGATGACGATGGCGAGAACCCGATCGAATCGGAAGAAGGCTCGCTGCGCCTCGAGGACCCGGCCTATCCCACCGGCGCCGACCAGACCCAACACGACCGACGCCCGGATGCTGATCTCGAAGACGTAGAGCGAATAGGCCACGTAATTGGGCAAGACCTGGGGAAGGACCGAGGCACGGACCGCAGGGAAGTGGGAGCCACCGGTGGCCTTTGCTGCCTCCAGCGGACCGGTGTCCACCGAGTCGATGGTCTCCGAGAACAGCTTCGACATGATCGCCAATGTGAAGAAGAACAAGGCGAGGACGCCCGCAAAGGCTCCGCCCCCCACGCCAGCGACGAACAACATGGCCCAGAACAGATCGGGGATGGTTCGGATCACGTTCATGAAGCTCTTGTCCAGGATGTAGACCATTTGGTTCGGCGCAGTCACCTTGGAGGCCATGAATGAGATCGGAAGCGCTACTGCACAGCCGAAGACACTCGCCAGTACTCCTATCCGAAAAGTCTCCACGAGCGGACTTGGTCTGAGTGGCGCTCCGAAGTCCCAACTGGGGAACCACCACCAGGTGCCCTCCCCAATGGCCCACTCGAAGTCTGGTGGCCAGAAGTTGGGGATGTTCTGGATGTTGGCGATGTTCTCGATCAGTTGGAACAGACTGAACCCGACCTGGGCCGCGGCGAAGACTGTTATTGCGATGACGATTGACCCGATCCCGAGTCCGCGAACCCCGGTAGCGCCGGAGATGGTGGTAGCAGCGCCCACGAAGGCTGCGCTGAACGAGGCCACCATGAAGACGGCGATGCTCACCTCCGCTGATCCTCCTTCGAGGTATCCGAAGCCAACTGCCATTGGGGCTATCAGGGCGCCAGCGCCGGCCCAGAGGAGAGCTACGTTGGCACCTGCAGAGGTCGAACTGCGTCGGGTGACCAAAACGGCAGACATGACACCGGGAATCAGCCAGAAGCCTGCGAGCCGAAGGACGGCCGTTGGCGTCATCAGCTCCGGCAGCTGGGAGAGGAAATCAGCAGTCAGGTAGGTCGCCGACGCAGTACCGATCAGGAGGCCGGCGATTTCGAGAGGGTGCAGCTGAACCTTCGCCCGCTGGAGGCCGAGGATCAGACCCGCTCCGGCGATAGCTCCCCAGAGCGCACCACCCAGGTAGTCAGCAGTCGCGGCTCCGAGGATGAAGCCGAAAACGACGATGGAGAACGGAAAGAGGAGGCTGGCGACCCTGCGGGGTGGCGCCGGCCTCGTCGCCGTCATAGTGGTCACAGCTCGGCGCCCTCGAGCAGGTCGTCTGGTGTCACGGCCC
>DASUUP010000279.1:0-2531 GCA_036373995.1 Acidimicrobiia bacterium | reverse complement strand
TTGGGGTCCTCAACGGTGACCTCGCCACCGCAATCCACGTCGACCCCAAGACAGGAACGCTCACCATCCAACTTGACCGCGACCCCGAACCTAGAAGCCTCCCGGACCGGTACCTCGAGGAGGGCTACATCGACCACGGGTACGCCCTCACCGGCCACAAGGCCCAAGGAATCACCGTCGACCGCACATTTTCTGTCCTCGGAGGCAGTACCAGTCGGGAGTGGGCTTACGTTGCCATGAGCCGCGGACGCGAGTCCAACCGTGCCTACCTGTTGTCTCCCGAGTCGGACGAACAATGCGCTCACGTATCTCATCCGAGCACCGGCGATCCGCTCGAGGCGGCGACTTCGAGACTGGAGCGTCGGGAACGGCGAGCAGCGGCCGTCGAACTGAGTATCGGGCTGTGATCTCCTCGGCCATGGGATCCCATCTCCCAACCGATCGTCGGGGCGACCCAGCCGTCATAGACGAGGGTTCATCTCGAGGGATGATGGAGGCCATGGAGAGCACCACCCGCACGTACCGATTCGTGATCACCGTCGAGGTCGAACGTGGCCACCCGGCGTATGACGATCCTGAGTGGGCCGCGGATGCCGCCCATGGCGCACTGACCAACGAATACGGTCTTCGGTCCACTTATACGGATATCAGCGAGATCGATGGTTCAGTTGATCAATGACACCCAGGAAGCCATTAGCGCGAACTTCTAGAAGGTAGGCCTTATACTGCCACGAGCGGCGGGGACGCAAGGCGAAAGTCTTCGGGAGGATTGACCGGATCGACCGACCCGGAAAAACGCTGATGCCCTCAACCAAGAGCTACCGCGAACTCCACGAGCGGGTCGCCTCTCGGCCCGGTGTCGCGGAGCGAGTCGCTGCACTTCGAAACGAGACCCTGGCCGAGATCGGACTCTACGAACTGCGTCGTGTCCTCGATCGTTCACAGACCGACCTAGCCGCCGAGCTTGGGATCAGCCAGTCGGCGATCTCTCAGCTGGAGCGAGGCGAGGACCTGAAGCTGTCGACGTTACGGAATTATCTCGCGCACCTTGGAGCCCGTCTCGAGCTCCTGGCTGTCTTTGAGGATGACGGAGAGGAGTACGCCGTGCCCGTCCGAATCGGGGACAGGCTGGCGTGAAAATCAGGCCCAACTGGTACCGACGGCCATCAGAGGCCTCCTGATTGGTCAATGTCGTCGACGCTCGATGTTCGCCATCAGTCGAGGGCCGAACCTCGTTTCTGTCCGATGGTTCGAGTACGGTGGCGACTCAGATCACATTCGTGTAATTTAGCTGCCGAGTGATCCCGTCTGTCAGACCGGCAGCACTGAGGTGGACACATGGTCATAGCCGCCAGAGAAATCGAACATACCGAGGTCCCGGTCGTCCTTGGTCGCTCGGTTGAGCGAAGCGAGCATGCGACTCTGGCGCCATCTGCTCTCCTCGAACGTATGGTCGAAGAACCGCAAAAGGCGATCCCTGCGATTGCCAAGGACCCGGCCGCATGCGCGCAGATCGAGCACGTGGTCGCCGGCCTCGATACCCACCACGTGTTGCACAACGCCGACAGCCGGCAACTTGAGATCGGGGAGGAGAGCGTCGACTTGGTTGTGACGTCTCCTCCGTACTGGACGCTCAAGAAGTACAACGACCACGAAGATCAACTTGGTGATGTGGCCGACTACGAGCAGTTTCTTGATGAGCTCGACCAGGTGTGGCGGCGCGCCTATCGCGCCCTGGTCCCTGGCGGGAGACTCGTCGTCGTCGTCGGCGACGTAAACGTGGCGCGGCGCGCCTTCGGTCGACACCTTGTCTTTCCGCTCCACGCCAGCATTCAGGAAAGGTGTCGGCACCTCGGTTTCGACAACCTCGCCCCAATCATTTGGTACAAGATCGCAAACGCACAATACGAAATGGGACCCGGTGGGTTCTTTGGAAAGCCGTTCGAACCTAACGGCGTCGTGAAGAACGACGTCGAGTACATACTCTTCCAACGGAAACCCGGCGGCTATCGCAAGCCCGATTTGGCGACCAGACTTCTCTCAGTCATCCCCGCCACCGATCACGCTGACTGGTTCCAGCAGGTTTGGACACTCGGGGGAGCGTCAACGGCGAACCACCCAGCACCCTTCCCATTGAAGCTCGCCGAACGACTGATCCGGATGTTCTCCTTCGTCGGAGACACAGTCTTTGATCCCTTTGTCGGCACGGGGACCACCGCTCACGCCGCAGCTATGTGTGGTCGTAACAGCTTCAGCACTGAGGTTGACCCGGAGTACTTCGATATGTCCGTCGACCGGGTACGCGGTGCCTTGAGTTCAGCAGCTCAGACGTCCCTCGACCTGACGGAGTGAAACGATGACCCGGGCGCCCGAGCCGACCGGGCTTGAATTCATCGACGGACTTACCTCGATGGAGCGTCCAACGATCGATGACTATTGCCGGGCATCGGCTGAGTACATTCGCAAGGCCACCGAACTTGGGACGATGAAGGGAAAAGCGGCCCAGATCAGGCTCTCCAATGCTCTTGCAC
>DASUUP010000278.1:0-5106 GCA_036373995.1 Acidimicrobiia bacterium | reverse complement strand
ATATCGCACGGACCCGCGCCGACAGCATTCACTTCGTCGGCCTCGACGGCTCCGGTGGGGGAGCGGTGGTCGGTCTGCCCCGCGACTCATACGTTCCCGTGCCCGGATTCGGGACGCGAAAGATCACCGGATCGCTGGCCCTGGGCGGACCGGACACGATGATGGCCGCCTTCTCCGAGCTGACCGCTCTCCCCTTCGAGGGGTATGTCCTCACCGGATTCGCTGGATTCGAAGAGCTGCTGAGCTCGGTGCTCGGCGGTGTCGAGGTGGACGTCCCGTTCGCCATCAACGACCGGTGGGCCCACGTTGCCCTGTCTGCCGGTCGGCAGATGCTCAACGGAGCTGAGGCCCTGGGCTTCGCCCGAGCGCGCAAGACGGTCCCCGGAGGCGACTTCACCCGCTCGCAGCATCAGGGGGTCATCCTTCTCGCCGCTGCCCGCGCAGTTCAAGGCATGGGCTATGACGCCATACCGCGGCTGATGGAGGCGGCCGAGCCCCACATGGCCACCAACCTGACCCCCGAGCAGTTGCTCACGTTCTCGGCGATGGCGATCTCTGCAGACCTGGACTCGATCTCCAACGTGGTGGCGCCCGGTAGCCCGGGATCGGCCGGAGGCTCCTCTGTGGTTTTCCTCGCCAACTCGGCCCACGACCTGTGGGCAGATCTCGCCGATGGCCGGCTCGACAGCGAAGGATGATTCTCCCGTTGTTGCTTCGGTGTCGACCTCCGAACCTGTCGTAACCGACGGGTAGCGTCCGACCGGATGCTGCTCGAAGAAATCGTTGAGACGTCCGATGCCGTCACCTCGACGTCTGCGCGCTCGGAGAAGATCGAGCTGCTGGCGAACGTGCTGCGCCGTCTCGACCCTGCCGAGGCCGCCATTGGTGTGTCCTATCTCGCCGGAAGCCCGACCCAGCGCAAGCTGGGAGCAGGACCCGCCACCGTCTACGGGATGGAAGAAGAGCCGGCGACCACACCGACGCTTCAGATCGTAGAAGTCGACGACATCCTCGAGAAGGTGGCAGAGACGTCTGGAGCCGGATCCAAGTCCCGTCGCGAAGCCCTTTTGAGAGACCTGTTGGGAAGAGCCACGAAACGTGAGCAGGAGTACCTGCGCGGGTTGATGGTGCGCAATTTGCGACAAGGTGCTCTGGAAGGTGTCATGGCCGAGGCCGTCGCCGCGGCCCTCGGGGTCGATCCGGTCCGGGTCCGTCGCGCTGCGATGCTGGAGGGAGACCTCGTTGCAGTGTCGGCGCGAGCGTTGACTGATGGGCCCGAATCGCTGACGACCGTGTCGATGGAGGTGGGCGTTCCCGTCCAGCCGATGCTCGCCAGGACGGCGGAATCGGCGGGTGGGGCCGTCGAAGAGCTCGGGGAGGGAGTCGTGGAGCGCAAGCTGGACGGGCTTCGACTCCAGGTCCACCGTCGGGGCGACGAGGCGAGAGTGTTCACGCGGAACCTGCGGGACGTCACCGACGAGGTCCCTGCCGTGAGAGCGGCCGCGCTCCGACTGAAAGCCGGGTCGTTCATACTCGACGGCGAGGGTCTGGTCGTGGGTCCCGACGGCAGCCCGATGTCGTTTCAGGATTCGATGAGCCGTCCTGACGACCGGGGCGGACACCCGCTGACGGCTTTCTACTTCGATGTGCTGCATCTCGATGGCGTCGACCTGGTCGACTCCCCCCTGAGCGAGCGTCGCCAGGCGATGGAGCGGTTCATCCCCTCCGACCTCCGGGTCGGATCGATCGTCACCAGCGATCCGGGTGCTGCCGATGCCTACTTCGAGGCGAGTGTCGCCAAGGGCTTCGAAGGTGTGGTGGTCAAGGACCTGACCCAGCCGTACGAGGCCGGACGCCGGGGGAGTGGCTGGCTCAAGGTGAAACCCACGCACACCCTCGACCTGGTCGTTCTCGCTGCGGAATGGGGCTCCGGACGGAGACAGGGCTGGCTGTCCAACCTTCACCTCGGCGCCGTCGGACCGGACGGTGGATACGTCATGTTGGGGAAGACATTCAAAGGGCTGACCGATGAGATGTTGGAGTGGCAGACGGCGGCATTCCTCGAGATCGAGGGTCATCGGTCGGGCAGGACCGTGTTTCTCAAGCCAGAGATCGTCTACGAGATCGCGTTCGACGGCGTCCAGCGCAGCACCCGGTACCCCGGTGGCGTCACACTCCGGTTCGCAAGGGTCAAGGGAGTCCGCGACGACAAAGACCCGAAAGACGCCGACACGCTGGAGACGGTCCGCTCGTTCCTCCGTTGAGGAGGGGCGGGTGGAACTCCGGGGAACCGTTCCTGACCCACGTCCCGTCCAAGCCACGCATCGTCGATCGAGGAGTGAGGGATGCCGTGGAAGAGACTGCTGGGACCGGTCGTGGCCCTGGGTCTGGCTCTTGGGGCATGCTCCGGCACCGAGTTCGCCGCTGCCTCGCCCGATGCGGCCCTTCCCGGGGGCACGTTGCCCGCACCCGAGGCAGTCCGCACCGCCGGCGCATTGGTGCAATTCGATGCCTGTGAAGCCTTTCTCGACTATGTGATATCGCACGCCGTTGACATCGTCGGTCCCTACGGTCTAGATCCCCATGTCGTCTGGGAAACCTTCGGAATGGAACGGGCGATGGCGACGGAGGATGACGGTGCCGTCGCCCCGGATGGCGGCGAGGGGTCGGTTTCCGGCTTCTCGGGCACCAACGTTCAGGTCGAAGGTGTAGACGAGCCCGACATCGTGAAGACCGATGGTGAGCGGATCGTTGTGCTCGCCGACGGCCACCTGATCGTCGTCGACGTGACCGGAGACGAGTCACGCGAGTTGGGCCGTCTCGAGGTCGGCGACCTGTCCGTGCACAGTCTCTTCCTGTCCAGAGACACCGTGTTGTTGTTCGGGTCGATCTGGAGCCACCGCCCAATCCCGCTGGCCCGAGAGGAGATCGGCATCGCCCCGGTGCCTGCCTCGCCAACCGTGCACATCGTCGAGGTCGACATCAGCGGTGAGCCAGAGAAGGTCAGGACCACGGAGATCGACGGAGCGTTCGTCTCAGGTCGAATGGTTGGAGACTCGGCTCGGCTGGTCATCACGTCGGGTCCGGTCGGCTTCGAATGGAGCTATCCCACAGGATCCGGTCTTCGAGCAGAGCGTGCAGCGATCGAGAAGAACCAACAGATCGTCCGCGACTCGACACCCGAGAACTGGATTCCGTACTACATCGTCACCGATGCCGATGGTGACGTGGTGGACGAGGGAACACTCTTCGATTGCGACCGCGCAGCGCATCCCGAGGACTTTTCTGGTCTCGACATGCTTTCAGTGGTCACAGTCGACTTGGTGGGTGGCCTCGATGTCGTCGACGCCACCGGTGTGCTCGCCACCGGCGACACCGTGTACTCGTCAGCCCAGAACCTCTATGTGGCCACCCAGAATTGGCAGACGTGGACCTGGCTCGGCACGGGAATCGAGGCGGACGCTCCGGACGGGCCAAAGACCGAGATCCACATGTTCGACATCTCAAATCCGGATTTGACCTCATATGTGGCTTCCGGCTTCGTGGAGGGCTACCTGCTCAGCCAATTCGCCATGGACGAGCACGAGGGAATGCTGCGGGTCGCCTCGACGACCACGCCGAGCGGCTGGCGAGGGGGCAGCGACTCTGAGTCGCGTGTGACCGTGCTCCGCCCCATCGCCGATGGGTTGGTTCGTGTCGGCATGGTCGACGGCCTGGGTGCGACCGAGCAGATCTATTCGGTCCGTTTCATGGGAGACGTCGGTTATGTGGTCACCTTCCGGCAGACAGATCCGCTATACACCATCGACCTGTCCGACCCTCGCAACCCCGAGATCGTGGGCGAGCTCGAGATCCCGGGCTACTCCGCGTACCTGCACCCGCTCGGCGAGGGCTTGCTGATGGGTGTGGGCCAGGACGCCACCGATGACGGCAGGGTCCTCGGCACTCAGGTCTCCGTCTTCGACGTAACAGATTCATCCGACCCGATCAGGCTCGACACATTCACCCTCAGCGAGGGCACAAACTCCGAGGTCGAGTACAACCACCACGCCTTTCTCTACTGGGACGGCCTGGCCGTGATCCCGGTGCAGCAGTACTGGTGGGACGACGACAAGGACGAGATGTTCATGGGTGCCATCGGTCTGCGCGTCGCAGGTGACGGCGACATCGTCGATCTCGGTGAGATAACCCATCCCGGTGGTGACGACCGCGAATGGGATTGGCGCGCCCAGATCCTCCGCTCGGTGGCGATCGAGGATTCCCTGTTCACCGTGTCAGCGAAGGGCATCATGAAGAGTGACTTGGACACTTTGGACGAACTGTCCTGGCTGGGATTCTGAGCGGGGGCGAACCAATCCGGGACGCGCTGCGTACGGAACACGTAGTCATCCAGGAAGGATCCATGAGAATCGCCCGCCCAGTCATGCTGTTCGCCTTCGTTGTCCTCCTCGCGGCCTGTTCCGGTGACGGTGGAGAGGTCACCACCACGACCGGTGCGCCGGCTGATCAGACGACTCAGGCTTCCGACACGACTGCAGGTGGGGGTGCTTCGGCGCCTGCCGCCATCACGATCTCGGGCTTCAGCTTCTCGGGTGCCTCGTCAGTCGCCATCGGCACCACGGTGACCGTGACCAACCAGGACGACGTCAGTCACACCTGGACGTCGGAGGACGACGTTTTCGACAGTGGGTCGCTGAGCCAGGGGGAGTCCTTCGAGTACACCTTCGAGGAAGCCGGTGAGTACACGTACGTGTGCAGCATCCACCCGGGCATGCAAGGCTCGATAACGGTCGAGGGCTGAGACCGCGAACCAGCGGCCCCTGCCTCACGTAACGATGAGCGAGGGACCCGATATGAGCGCCGATGCAGTCGAGAGGATCAGAACCGTTGGTCGCGCTCAGCCGGGTCGTCGTATAGGAGGCTGGGCCCATGGCCTCGGACCACAGATCGTGCGTTCTGGCAGAATCGGGGTCGTGGACCGAGCCATGCTCGAGCAATTCAGGGCTGGAGATGCCCTCGCGGTCAAAGCCGTCTACGACGAATACGGCGGGCCTGTGTACGCCTTGTCTCTGAGTGTCCTGCGTGATCCCGACCTGGCCGCCGATG
>DASUUP010000277.1:0-2732 GCA_036373995.1 Acidimicrobiia bacterium | reverse complement strand
TCGAGAGCTGCACTCCAACCGAGATCGCCCACTTCGTGAATAGCGGAGAGGGTGCCCACTCCAACTTCTGGGGTGTCTATCTGCACGATCATCCGGACGGCAACACCTACATCCTCGGCAGTGACCGTGACGACGGTTTGTGGATCTTCGCTGACCCACTGAGCTGAACGTCGCCTGACTAATCGACAAGGGGGCGGCGTAAGGCCGCCCCCTTGTCGTTATCTGACTGACGAGGGTGGGGCGCACGGCAAAGCCATACCGCCTCGAGGTACTTCCGAAGGGTGCTTATTGCTGGCTCGTTCAGTCGGGGGTTTGACACGACCAGCGTTGACTCTTCACCGAGCGGGAATTCCTCTCCCCAACCACCGCACCCAAGCGCGCTGTTTGACGCGCACATAGGAAACCCCTGGTCAACGCGATTTCACTCAATTAGGAACCAGGTGCAGCCCTGACCGCCCTCTAGGTCAAGGATCCCCGCTTCGGCTGACCGCCCGACGATCTGTCCCAGTCGCTTCGTACGGTTGGAGCATGATCGAATATCGTCCGACGGCCTACCGTCTATGCGTTAGCTCTCGTGCCGTCTACAAGGTAGACTCGGGTGACAGCGGCTGAGTTGGCACGCCGATTGCGAAGACTCGGTGTCACCTATCGAGAAGCACGAGGGAGTCACCGGCTCTACCGGATCGGAGAGTGCACGACAATCCTACCAATGCACACAGGTGACCTCCCGAAGGGGACTCTCCGAGAGATCGAAAGGGACCTGGAACCATGCCTCGGAAAGAAGTGGCTGACAAGATGACATTCCGAGTGGTCTTCACTAAGGAAGGCAAAGACTGGACGGTGGTAGCTCCGGACGCGCATCCCGCACACAGCTGGGGCCCGAACTTGAGCAGCGCAACCCAGCACATCAAGGAGGCGATCGCATTGGTTCTCGATCTGCCAGAAGGTGCCGAGGAATTCATCGAGTTGGACTCTGAGTACAGGATCGACGGCATGAAGCCTGCTGAGTCGCACATCTTCCGGAGGGCCCGAATAGCGCGCCACAAGCTCCGCGACGCTCAGCAAGAGGCTGACGAAGTTCTGAGACAGGCAATTGAACAGGGTCGGGCACAGGGCCTATCCATACGAGACATCGCCACCATGACTGACGTTTCGTATCAGCGCGTGGCCCAAATAGCATCGAGATAGGCTCTCTCCGGTTTGATGTCGTCGCAGTATCGAAGAGGTTGTCGCGTGCTCCTGGTCCCCGTTGATCTCACCACCGCAAACTGGTACTCAAGGGCGCCCACAACCAAGCCGAGGATTCGTTCAGCCCGCACATATTGACGTCGACCAACCCGAGACCGATTCCCCGGCCGGTTGCGATGATCGACACGCGTGACACGTGGGTCGCCGTATCCGTCGCCGGCACGGCACCAGGCCGAGCATGGCCTTTCGGCCCTAACCGATGGGCAGCGGTGTTGATAGCTTCAGTTCCACGGTCTAGGAAAGGTTCACTGTGGTAGTAGTCGACGATCTCGCCACGATGGCGGTCTCCGAATTGGATCTGGGGCGCTTTGTAAAGGTGGCCCCATCCGAATCGATCTCGGAGACGGTGGAGGCAATGCGCGACGCGGGTTACTCGTGTGCCTGCGTCGTGGATGACGGGACACTGGTCGGCGTCTTCACCCAGCGGGACGTGCTCATGCGAGTGTTGGGGCGCTCCCAGCTCTGCGACGACCCGGTGGGTGATGAGATGACCCGTTCCCCGCGCACCATGCGACCCGACCAAAGCGTCGCCGACGGCCTGGCCATCATGAGAGAATGGTGGGTGAGGAGCGTTCCCGTCGTGGACGGCGCCGGAGGGCTGGTGGGGAACTTCTCCTGGTACACGGTGATGAGCACCATGGCCGAGATACTGAACCGACCTTCCGAGGCAGACCAGACCGGGCCGAGGGTCGGGGACGGCCTCGAATTCGTCGACTTCACCGGGCTCAACATCAGCACACCGGTAACGGTCTACGAAGAGGACACCGCCGACGTGGCCGCCCATCACATGAGGGCCCGCGCCCTCGGCTCGATCCTCGTCGTCGACCAGAGAGGGCATCTGATCGGGATCATCTCCGAGTTCGACCTCCTCGTGAAGCTGGCGTGCACGGGAGCCGATCTCGAGAAGGTCACCGTTGGGGAGATGATGGCACCCGACGTGGTGACCCTCTCCGTTCGCTCGAAGATCGGCGAAGCGATCCAGAAGATGGCCGATAAGGGCTTCTCACATGCGCCGCTGCTCGGTGAGTCGTCCCGCCCGGTTGGGGTCGCATCGTTCCGCGACATCGCCGCCTATTTCGAGACGAGCCTGGAGACGTTCGTCTAAGGGTCGCCAGCCCTCGCCGATCGGACAGGCGTATCGGGCGCATTGGTAACTAGGCGTCGTCGGTGTGTGGGCGACCAGACCATGGCCGGGATTCAAAGGTGCAGGCGGAGCAGGCCCGTTCCGTTTCCGTAGAGAGAGTGAGCCGAGCGCTCGGTTCGGTGCCGGCGCCGCTGATGCTGCGCGTCGACGAAGCGCTGAGCCTGCACCTGTCGCTCTAGAAACCGGTCGAACTCAGACCTATCCCTCCTCCACCCAGTTGACCCAGCACCCCAACCGCGCGGTCGATTCGGCCGAGCTCGCGACTTCGTAGCCCACGGACCTGGCGACTTCGTAGCCCACCAGGCCCGGCCCGCACCGACGGAGTTCAATAGCCGACATG
>DASUUP010000276.1:0-5949 GCA_036373995.1 Acidimicrobiia bacterium | reverse complement strand
TCCCTGGCTGTCGGCCTTCTACTTCGGCGACGAAGGGCTCAAGGAGAAGGTGGCGGAGCGGCTGGACGAGATAGACCCGCGTGAGATCAATTCGATCCCCATCGGTGAGGACGACTCGGGCAGTGAGATCGTTGCCCGCGTCGGACGCTACGGCCCCTATGTCGAACGAGGGGAGGAGCGGGGCTCGATCCCCGACGACCTGGCGCCGGACGAGTTGACGGTCGAGAAAGCCATCGAACTGATCGAGGAGCAGAACAAAGGCGACAAGATCTTTGGAACCGACCCTGAGACCGGTCTCACCGTCTACGGCAAGACGGGACGGTTCGGGCCCTACATCCAACTCGGCGAGCAGGAGGAAGGCTCGAAGACCAAGCCGAAGCGTGCCTCTCTCTTCCAGTCGATGACGATGGACGAACTGGGACTCGACGATGCATTGAAGCTGCTCTCGCTTCCCCGGACCGTGGGCACCGACGATGACGGGGTCGAGATCCTCGCTCTCAACGGACGCTACGGCCCCTACATCCAACGTGGCGACGACCGTCGCAGCCTGGAGACCGAGAAGCAGTTGTTCACTCTGACCGAGGAAGAGGCGCTGAAGCTCCTGGCCGAACCTCCGCGTCGTCGCGGTCAGAGACGGAGCGCCGACCTGAAGGAATTGGGGGATGATCCGGTGTCGGGGAAGAAGGTGACCGTGAAGTCGGGACGCTACGGCCCATATGTCACCGATGGAGAGATCAACGCCTCACTACGCAAGGGCGAGTCACCAGAAGAGATCACCATCGAGCGCGCCGCCGAGCTACTCCAGGCGCGCCGGGACCGTCTCGGCAGTTAGCCGACCCCGGAGACTTCGCCGGACATCGACTCGAAAACGCAACCGGGCTCAGCGCAGTCGAAGAGACGAGCCGACCCCCAATGGCAATTGATGGGCTATCCGAGGAAGAACTGGCCCAGAAGCCCCAAACCGACACCGATCACGGCACCGATCCAGATCCCGGTGGAGAGGTCGTCCATTGCCGTACCGACAGCCGCACCGATGCCGACACCGGGCACTGCGCCGGCGCCGACGAGCATCCCGCTGTTCTTCAATGGTGGTTGTGGCTCGCTCATTCGGAGCAAGCCACACACGGTCACCCGAGCGGTGCCTACCACGATGGTCAGAGGACCCGGGCCGCCATCTCTGCGAGCGGCGACCGGACCGTCCGCTCCAACGAGACGTGCGCGAACAGGCTGGAGTCCTTGAACTTCTCGATCAAGGCGGCCATGCCCCCGTACGGGGAGATGTACGGGTTGTCCACCTGCGACAGGTCGCCACAGAAGACGACCTTGGAGTCACGCGACATCCGGGTGAGGATCACTTTGAGCGTCGACAGCTCCAGGTTCTGCGCCTCGTCGATGATCACGAACTCACCGGTGATCGACCGTCCTCTCAGGTAGGTGACTGCCGCCATCTCCAGCTCCCCCCTGTCGACCAACTCCTCGATGGCACTGCGGGCACCGTCGACACCGGCATCGGAGAACAGGGCATACAGGTTGTCATGGACGGCAGCCATCCAGGGCGCCAGCTTCTCGCTCAGGTCGCCGGGCAGATACCCCACCTCCTGGCGACCTACGGCGACGAGCGGACGGTAGACCGAGACCCTGCGGTAGCGGCCCTGTTCCAGAACCTGGTCGAGGGCAGCGGCGAGTGACAGGAAAGTCTTGCCCGTCCCGGCCATTCCCATCAGCGAGACGGCGGGGATGTCTGGGTCGAGTAGCTGGTGCAGGGCCACGGTCTGGCGGAGGTTTTTGGGCTCGACCCCAAAGGCCCGGACGTGGGTGGGCATCCTCTCGACGACCACCGTTGGCTCCGCCTGAATGATGCGAGCCAATGCCGAACGGGAGGCGCCGTGTCTGAGGACGACGAACTCGTTGACGGGAGCCTGGACGCCCTCGATCTCGAGTTTGCCCTCATCGAAGAGGCGGTCGATCGTCTCCGCACCGACACGATGCTCCACCACTCCGGAGTGGAGCTGGTCGACCTGGGCGGTGTCGGCCCGGTAGTCCTGCACGGGAACACCCAGCTGGGCGCCTTTGATTCGCAGTGCGGCGTCCTTTGTGACGAGCACGGCATCGTGTGTCTCAGCGAGATTGAGGCACGTGGCCAGTATCCGATGATCCGGGCTCTTGGGATCGAGCACCGCGGGCAGCCTGTCGGAGACGATGCCATTGATCTCGATCCGGAGCGAGCCGCCACCAGGGAGGCTCACCGGCTCCCGCATGCCTCCTCGCGTGGAGGCCCCCAGGTCTTCGAGGAGGCGTATCGCTCCTCTCGCATTGGCGCCGACCTCGTCGAGCCGCGTCTTCTTGCGGTCGAGCTCCTCCACCACCACGAGCGGGAGCACGACGTCGTGCCCATCGAAGCGGAGCAGGGAGTTGGGGTCGGCGAGCAGGACACAGGTGTCGAGGACGTAGGTCGGGGCCACCGGGAGGGTCTCCTGAGTTGTCGTCGCCAAGGGTCCCAGCTTCACGCGTCGAGGTGAGAATTACAAGGATCGCATTCAGGCTTCTTCCTCGACCCGGAACACCGGGAAGCGGCCTGCGACGGAGCCGAAGTCCGAAACATCGCCGTCACCCGGCACGTCCATGTATGGACGGGAGACCTTCTCCTTGTCCCAATAAGCCTTGACGACGTGAGGCGCCTCGTGGGTCACCTCGACGAGCCGACACCGTCTGGCCGTTCCACCACTGCGCAGTGTCACGGAAGGGTGGGCCCGCGCATTGTGAACCCACGAGACCTCACCGTAGGGCGCCACGAGAAACTCCTGACCGTCCACCTCAATCGGCGACACCGGGACTTCCCGGGGTTTTCCGCTGCTTCTGCCGGTCGTCGTCAGTGTCTCCGAGCGACCGACTCCCAGACGATTGATCCAAATGACGATCTTGTTGAGGGTGGTTGGGGCCCGGTACTCCTTGGCCATAGGGCCTATCCTAGGAGCGACGACGCCTCGTCCACTCGAGGAAGTCTTCGGGGGCCTTGGTGTTGATCACTCGTTCCCTGGTCACCCAGGCCCTTTGTGCGTAGAGGACGCCGTATTCCATCCGTCGCAGGTCGGAGACGTGATGTGAATCGGTGTCGATGACCACATCGATTCCCTCGGCCACAGCGAGACGCGTGACCTCGGTAGTTGCGTCGAGCCGGTCGAGGGCGCCGTTGATCTCCAGGGCGACGCCGGTCACGGCCAGACCTTCGAGAACTGAGGCGACGTCCAACTCGACGCCGGGACGGCGCCCCACATAGCGGCCGCTGAGATGCCCGATGGCGTTCACGGCCGGGTCGGCGAGGGCTGTGAGGATCCGGGCTGTCTGCCGATCCTCGGGTAGATCGAAATGTGAGTGGATCGAGGCTACGCAGTAGTCGAACTCGAGCCGGAACCCAGGGTCGTAGTCCAACTCCCCGTCAGGTCCAATGTTGAGCTCGCAGCCGAACAAGATCTCGATCTCGGGATGTTCCGCATTCAGGGCCCGGATCCGCTCACGATGCTCCAGCATCTCCTCTCGAGTCGACCCGTTGATCGCCAGATCCTCACCATGATCGGTGAACGCGATGTATTGGTACCCGGCATTGACGGCGGCCGCCACCATCTCCTCCAGAGAGGAGCGACCGTCACCCGAGCGATTGGAGTGGTAGTGCAGGTCGCCCATGATGTCGCCCCGGGTCACGAGGTCGGGAAGCTCCCCTCTGGCAGCAGCTTCGACCTCGCCTCCACCCTCACGGAGAGTGGGAGGGATGAACTCGAGTCCGAGGGCTTGGTAGATGTCGGTCTCGGTCTTCGAGGCAACGACAGAATCGTCTTCGAAGAGCCCGTATTCGCTGAGCAGCCAGGAGCGGTCGATCGCCTTCTGTCGGAGCTGGATGTTGTGTGCCTTCGACCCGGTGAAATAGAGAAGTGCAGATCCCAGCTGCTCGGGGCCGACTGTGCGGACGTCGACCTGCAGACCCTCCCTCGTGAGAAAGGAAGTCTTGGTCCCACCGGAGCCGACTACCTCGGTGACCTCGGGGAATCCGAGGACGGTCTCGTGGACCAGGGCGGCGTCGTCCGTCGCCACGACGATGTCGATGTCACCGATCGTCTCGGAGAAGCGACGCAGGGAACCGCAAGGGACGGCATCGCTGACCCCGTCGATCGCGGCAATGCGATGAGCCAACGAATGGGCGAAGCCAAAGGCCTCGACCAGAGGTGTGCGTCGATCCTTGCCGTGGAGACCGAGCCGCTCGATCGCCTTCTTGATCTTCTCCTCGGACTTCTCCCCGAGCCCGGGGAGATCGCGCAGCTGTTCGGCGTCGATTGCCTTCTTGAGCCCTTCAATGTCCTCTACGCCGAGCTCGGCCCGGATCATCTTGAGGGTCTTGGGGCCTAGACCCGGGATCTTGGTCATCTCGACGAATGCGGGCGGGAACCTGTCCCGCAGACCCTCGAGCTTGGCAACCCTGCCTGTCTCCCCCAACTCCAGGATCTTGTCGGCGGTCGCCGCACCGACCCCCTTGATCTTCGTCAAGTCGGTCTTGGAGAGGCCATCGATCTCACCCTGGTGAGCTTCGATGCCTGCGATCGCGTTCTCGTATGCCCGCACCTTGAACGCCTGGGGCGAGCCCTCCTCGAGGGCGGTGAGCTTGGCCAGCTCGACGAGCATTCGAATGGCTTCGGCCCTGGTCGTCATGGCCGAAGAGTATCGGCCGGGGCCGGTCTCAAGACCTCAACGGCCCAGCCAACGAAGCGGATCGAACTCGGCTCGACTCGACCCCTTCACCACCCACTCGCCGAAGATGGGGACATCGATTTCGATCCCGACGACGACCCCAACGACCCGTGCCTCGAGTGTCCCGTCTTGGGGACATGCGCAGCTCAAGACGTTCGCACCGTTCTCATCCGCTCCAATCCGCGCCGCTGCCACCGGCGAAGTGGTCGACGCCGGCGGGTAGGTCGCCACCGCAGCGGCAAGCGCGGCGGCGTCGGCTGCCGTTTGGGCCTGGGCCCGGGCCGAGTACAACGCTCCCAAGCCGGCTACGGCGATAGAGACGATCGCGACTATCGCAACGGCCCCGCTCATGGCGACGGCCATCGATCCGTCGTCAGGCTTCAACGTTCCACGAGCATGGATGCGGACACCCGGATGTCGAACCCGAGGTCGTCGAGGAGAGGCACCGGCAATCGGTGCCGATAGATAGCGATGACGTGGGCGGGACGACCGACCACAGCCGGCCTGCTGACAGAGATCCGGGTTCGATCTCGCTGAGCGGGAGCGAGAGCATCGCGAACTGCAGACACGGCCTTCGCCGGATCCGGTGTCGTGGCTGCGACTCGGGCACCCTCACGAACTGCTCCCAGCATCTCGATTCGGGTGCGGGCCACCGAGACCACCTGGATCCCGGCGACCAACACCACGATGAGGAGCGGCACAACGAGGAAGAACTCCACGGTCACCGATCCCCCGTCCCGCTTCAGAAAGCCCCCGCCACCCACGAGATCACCTTGCCGAACAAGTTGCCGAGCAGTCCGCCCCCGCTCCCCGACTGCAGCCACTTGAGGGCGATGATGGCTAACGCAGTGGCAGCCAGGATCACGAGGAAGTACTCGACTGTTGCCTGACCTTCGTCAGATGCCATTCGGGCAGTGACCCAGTTCCAGTTTCGTGTCATCGACACTCCTTCCAAACCGGTATCCGACCGGTGCGGGAGGAAGTGCGGAAGTCATGTGAGGCCGCCTGTCAGGTCATCGAAGGTGGCCAACAGAGATGGGGCGTACATCGTCAGGATCAGGCCCGGGAGCATGAGAAGCGTCACCGGGATCATCAATCGGGTGGGCAAGGTGCGGGCTCTGGCCAGCTTCCGAGCCCGCTCGGAGGCAAGTGCGTTGTCGAGCATGCGCCTGACCGAGCCTCCGAGGGAGGCACCGGAGCGTTGCGCCCGGG
>DASUUP010000275.1:0-3524 GCA_036373995.1 Acidimicrobiia bacterium | reverse complement strand
GGCCCGCGGCGACCGCTTCTTCGAGAAGACCGTCCGGGATCGGCCCTCCGCCGACCAGCACCGCTCTCAGACCGGTGAAAGGGCCAAAGTGAATGATTCGCCGAAGCATCGTGGGCACTGCGGAAACCATCGTGACGTCTTCGTGCATGGCGGCAGCGAAGGTGACAGGGTCGAAACCGGGCAACAAAGTGATCGAGCCGCCGGAGTACACCTGGCGCACCACGATGGACAACCCGCCGACATGGTGGAGCGGCATCGCCAGGATCCAGTTGTCGGTCTCGTCATGACGGAGGTGTCTCATCGAGGCCTGCGACGCCGCCTCCAGATTGGCCATGGTCAGCCGAACTCCCTTTGGTGGCCCTGTAGTGCCGGACGTGAACACGACCAAGTCGGCGTCCGGCTTCGAAGCGATCCTGTCAACCGGGCCGCCGACGGTGAGACCGCCTCCTGACAGCCCGGCCAGGATCTCGAACACCGACGACGAGTCCAGTGAAGGCCTGACCAAACGGTGCCCAGGGATGATCTTTCTCTCGACTTCGAAGTAGGCGTCTCCATAGGTCCAGACGCGATCTGGCGCCACGAGGAAGCGCCTGGCAGGGTCGACGCGACGGAGCCATTCGATCACAGCCCGATTCTGCCCCTTATCCTGTCGCTTCGTGGTTTCTCAGATATTCGACACAACGGCCTGGGACGATGTTCCCGGCTTGGACTTCACCGACATCACCTACCACCGGGCCAGGGACGCAGGCGTGGTCCGGATTGCCTTCGATCGGCCCGAGGTGCGCAACGCTTTCCGGCCGCACACGGTCGACGAGCTCTACACCGCCCTCGACGACGCTCGCCAAACGTCCGATGTGGGCTGTGTGCTCCTGACCGGCAACGGCCCGTCGCCCAAAGATGGCGGCTGGGCTTTCTGCTCGGGCGGTGACCAGCGAATCCGCGGCAAAGATGGCTACAAGTACGCCGAGGGGGAAGAGATCGATCCAGCACGCACCGGACGACTCCACATCCTCGAGGTACAGCGACTCATCCGATTCATGCCAAAGGTGGTCATTTGTGTCGTCCCCGGCTGGGCGGTCGGAGGTGGGCACAGCCTCCACGTCGTATGCGACATGACCCTGGCATCTGAGGAGCACGCCGTCTTCAAGCAGACCGACGCCGACGTGGCCTCATACGACGCTGGTTACGGCTCGGCGTACCTGGCCCGGCAGGTCGGTCAAAAACGGGCCCGGGAGATCTTCTTCCTGGGACGTGACTACTCGGCTCGAGAGGCATATGAGATGGGGATGGTGAACGCAGTAGTTCCTCACGACGACCTCGAGAGCGTCGCGCTGCAATGGGGCAAGGAAGTCACCGCCAAGAGCCCCATGGCACAACGAATGCTGAAGTTCGCCTTCAACATGATCGACGACGGTCTCGTCGGGCAGCAAATCTTCGCCGGAGAAGCCACCAGGCTCGGCTACATGACCGACGAGGCCCGGGAGGGCAGAGACTCGTTCCTGGAGAAGCGTGACCCCGAATTCGACAAGTTCCCCTGGCATTTCTGACGGTATGAGCCGCTTCCAAGCATGGAAGACGGCCGCCCGCGTTCACACCTTGCCGGCGGCAGTCGTTCCCGTGTTGATCGGCTCGGGTCTCGCATACGGCGAAAGCGTCTTTCGCTGGGATGCATTCGCGTGGGCACTCGTCGGCGCGGTGGCGATCCAGGTGGCTGCCAACTTCGCCAATGACGTCTCAGACGCCAAGAGGGGTGCGGACACCTCCGATCGGCTCGGACCACCGAGAATGGTGGCGCTTGGGGCCATCGATTCGCGAAAGATGTGGGTCGCGACGTGGGTTGCGATCGGCGTGGCCGCTGTAGCCGGTGTGGCTCTCACCATCATTGCCGGATGGCTGGTGTTGCTCATCGGCGTCTCTTCGGTGGTCGCCATGCTCGGCTATGTAGGCGGCCCGGCTCCCTACGGGTACCGGGGGTTGGGTGAAGTGTTCGTCTTCGTCTTCTTCGGCCTTGTGGCCACCGTGGGCTCTCGATATGTCCACGACATGACTGCTCCCCTGGCTTCGTGGCTTCTCGCCATCCCTGTCGGTCTGCTGGTGACGGCGATCCTCGTAGCCAACAACTACAGGGACATCGACACCGATAGGGCCGCGGGCAAGACGACGCTGGCGGTTGTCATGGGAACGGGACGGACGCGGGTTCTGTTCGCAGCGTTGGTTTTCGGCGCCTTCGTCGCCATCGCCGTGTTCGCGGTTGCCGGCTGGATCCCGATCACGACGCTGTTCTGCGGTTTCCTGCTCCCCCTGGCGGCCGTGCCGGTACGACTCATAAACACTCGCACCGACGGGCCTTCGCTCATCCGAGCGCTGAAGGCAACGGCCCGCCTCCACCTCTGGGTGGGATGCATCCTCGCCGCCGCCGTGGCTTTCACTCCGTGAAACCGGATAACGGCCCCCTCACGTCTAAATAGACATGAAGAGATTCACGCTCCTGCCGCTTCTACTTGTGGCCCTCGGCGCCTGCCTCGGGTCGGACTTCGCCGACAGTGTCGAAGGATCCTGGCAACTGACCGAAGGAATCGTGGACGGCGACACCGTCCCGATCATCGAGTCCCACCCGA
The DNA here is from genome assembly GCA_036373995.1 of Acidimicrobiia bacterium. GTDB lineage: Bacteria > Actinomycetota > Acidimicrobiia > Spongiisociales > ZC4RG35 > JANQRA01. The sequence continues at coordinate 906 of DASUUP010000275.1, read as the reverse complement.
TCACGATCACGTTCGAAGGCGACCAGGTGAGCGGAACCGCGTCCTGCAACAGCTTCGGCGGAACGTATGAGCTGGACGGATCGGGCATCACGTTCGGAAACCTGGCGATGACCGAGATGGCCTGCATGCCAGAGGAGACGATGGTTGCGGAGCAGCTGTTCGGCTCCGGCCTGACGATGGTCGACACGGTGACCCTCGATGCGAGTCTCACGCTCAGTGGCCCGCAGGCCGAGCTCGTGTTCGTGCCACTCGAGCCGATCCCCGACGCCGAGCTGACCAACACGATCTGGGTCCTCGACGGACTCATCGAGGGGGATGCAGTGTCGACTCCGGTCCTCGACAGCCGCGCCACGATCGAGTTCTTCACCGACGGATCTGTCCTCGGCGACACCGGGTGCCGAGTGGCCTCGGGACAATACGAGATCAATGGCGCCGAGGTCGTCCTGACCGAGCTCTCCGCGGACGGCCAAGAGTGCGAACCCGAGCTCGCCGGCCAGGACAGCCATGTGATCTCGGCGCTGGAGGGAGGCTTCCGTGTGGAGATCGAGGGAGACCGCATGACGACCTGGACGCAGGGGGACGTGGGTCTCACATTCCTCGCAGAGTCGTGAACGCGCCCGCGGGCAGTCGGCCCGGCTCGAGTCTCCACTGCGCTGCAAGGCGTAATGAGAAGCGAAACGCCTGCCGTGCAGTCGGAGGGCGCATGTGTGTTCCCTATACCGATCAGGTCGACCGGTTTGGCGACAGGGGTTGGCGGGTAAGCAGCGGGCCCAACCCACGAAAGGAACCAAGTTGAGATCCGGTGGAATCGGAGGAAGTCTCTTCCTAGTGGCGCTCGGCGCGATTCTCTTCTGGGCCGTGAGTGTCGAAGCCGAAGGCTTCAATATCAACACCATTGGCCTGATC
>DASUUP010000274.1:0-11285 GCA_036373995.1 Acidimicrobiia bacterium | reverse complement strand
CGACGGTGTCGAGCCCGACGACAACGTGGTCTTTCTCAGCACCGGCACAGGCGAGGCGCCCCAGAACCTGATGACCGCCGAGCTCCTTCGCCGAGGCCACGAGGGGAAGATCATCTCGGTCGTTTGCGTCCGCTATCGACGTGATCTCGCGTATCAGGAGCAACAGGAGATCGTCGAAGAGCGCTACCCCAACTATCAGTACGTGACGCTGACCACCAGAGAGCCCGAGAACGAGGGGAACAAGGTCTACATCCAGGACTTCATCGAGTCGGGCCGCCTCGAGGAGGAGCTCGGAGCCGAACTCGACCCGAGCAACACACATGTGTTCCTGTGCGGGAACCCGCAGATGATCGGGTTACCCAAGTGGGACGATGACGGGACGATGCACTTCCCCGAGACCCGAGGGGTTTGTGAGATCCTCCACGAGCGAGGGTTCACGATCGACCACCTGAGAGAACGCGGGAACGTCCACTACGAGGAGTACTGGAAGGAGCGCTAGCCCCGCCGCTGCGCCTCGGCGACGGCGATCGCCGTCAGGTTGACCACATCATTGACGGATGCATCCCTTTGCAGGACATGTACGGCTTTGGAGAGCCCGCTGAGAATGGGCCCGATGACCTCGGCGCCGCCGAGACGGTTGAGCAGCTTGTATGAGGCATTCGCCGCCGTCAGATTTGGGAACACGAGCACGTTGGCTGCCCGACCCAATGACCCCTCCGGGCGGCGAGCCAATAGAAGCTCTGGGACCACGGCCGAGTCAGCTTGCATCTCGCCGTCCACGGGGATGTCCGGGCGCGCCTTCTTGAATATCTCGACCGCCTGGCGCACCCGTGCAGGCTCCACACCGCCCGCCGATCCAAAATCTGAGTAGCTGATGAAGGCGACCCTGGGCTCTCGATCGAAGTCGTCCTCCGCTGTCTTGGTGGCGGCGAGGGCTATCTCGGCGAGCTGCTCCGCAGTCGGTTCGATGTTGACCGCACAGTCGGTGAAGAAGTAGGGGCGCCCACCGATCACGACCAGGTAGACCGACGAGACGATCGACCGCCCTTCCTCGACCTTCAGCACCTGCAAAGCAGGTCGGATCGTCTCCGGGTAGTAAGTGGAGAGGCCCCCGAGGACGGCATCCGCGTCGCCTTCTCGAACCATGAGGCAGGCATACATGTTTGGGTCGAGGACCTGCTGCTCCGCCTCCTGGAGGGAGAGCCCGCGGTCACGTCGGAGCTCTTCCAGTACCACTGCGTAGCGCTGGGCGGCGGAGCCCGGGGCTGCAGGATCGACGACATCCAGACCATCCAGCGAGATCCCGGCGGCTTCGGCGAGATCCTCGATCTCCTCAATCGGGCCGAGGAGGACCGGCCGTGCTATTCCCTCATCACTCACACGGCGAGCGGCGCGAATGATCCGAACGTCGTTGCCGTGCGGATAGGCGACCCGCTTCGGCTGTTTCATGGCCTTGGTAGTGATGGCGTTGATGAGCCCATGCGAAGCCCGGAAGCGAGTCTGCAGCTCGGTCTTGTACGCGTCCATGTCCTCGATGTGGGCGCGGGCAAGCCCTTCGTCCATTGCAGCCTGGGCCACCGCCGGCGCAACCTTCCACAACACCCGGGGATCGAACGGCTTGGGGATGAGATAGTCGGGACCGAAACTCAGGGTCTGCAGGTCATAAGCGCGAAGGACCGAGTCAGGGACCGGCATCTTTGCCAGATCGGCGAGAGCGTGTGCCGCGGCGACCTTCATTCCTTCCGAGACGCCGCGGGAGCGGACGTCGAGAGCACCCCTGAAGATGAAGGGAAAACCGAGGACGTTGTTCACCTGGTTGGGGTAGTCGGAGCGGCCGGTGGCCATGATCACGTCTTCCCGGGCCGCCTTGGCGTCCGGGTAGCTGATCTCCGGATCAGGATTGGCCATCGCGAAAACGATGGGGTTGTCGGCCATCGACTGCACCATCTCCTTGGAGACGATCCCCGCCACCGCGACCCCGATGAACGCGTCCGCCCCGACCATCGCGTCCTCGAGAGTCCGGGCATCGGTGTCGACGGCGAATTCCTGCTTGATCTCGTTGAGATCGTCACGTCCGGAGTGGATGACACCCGTGGTGTCGGTCATCAGGAGGTTCTCAGCCCTCACGCCCAGCTCTATGAAGAAACGGGCGCATGCCACTCCAGCGGCTCCGGCCCCGCCGACGACGACCTTGGTCTCGGATATATCCCGACCCGTGACTATCAGGGCGTTCAGAAACGCCGCTCCACTGATGATGGCCGTGCCGTGCTGGTCGTCGTGGAAGACCGGGATGTCGAGTTTCTGACGGAGCGTCGATTCGATGTAGAAGCACTCCGGAGCCTTGATGTCCTCGAGATTGATCCCACCGACGGTGGGAGCGAGCAACTCGCAGAATCGGATCACGTCGTCCGGATCGGTGGCATCGATCTCGAGGTCGAACACATCGATATCGGCGAATCGCTTGAACAGAACCGCCTTGCCTTCCATGACCGGCTTGCTGGCCAAAGGGCCGATATTCCCCAGACCCAAAACAGCAGTGCCATTAGAGACGACAGCGACCAGATTGCCCCTATTCGTGTAGCGGAAGGCGGCGTCGGCATCGTCGGCGATTGCGAGGCACGGGTCGGCCACCCCCGGCGTGTATGCCAGGCTGAGATCGGATTGAGTCGCGGTGGGTTTCGTCGACCTGATCTCGAGTTTCCCGGGCCGCGGCTTCTCGTGATACTCGAGAGCCTCGGAGAACTTCGGTTTCGATGCCATGACCAGACCTTATCGGGGTCGGCAAATGCACTGAACCCGGGCGGTGCGGGGAAGATGAGCGGATTTGCGCCGAATGCGGCGTGAGGACCCCGGGTTCGCAACGTCGCGGGACGTGGGTATGCGTTTCGAGGGGGTTCCTGCGACAATTGTGGGGTGATCGACACCGACCTCCCCGTGCTCTCCGACAACGGCTACAACGTGATGGGTGGCTGGCGTGTCGGTCAGCCGCCGGAAGAAAGCACGACGAGGTCGGGTTTGTTGGTGCCCGTGGGGACAAAAGACGGAAATGACGCTCTCGCCCTCGTCGACGTTCAGACCGGGCAGCGGTTCTGGGCAGTGCCCACCGGAGCCTGGAGGTTCATCTGGCCCCCCTCCGGAAAGCCGGTGATCGCAGTCCGAGAGTCGCAGATCATCGCCGAGGAAGAGCTCGACCACGTCGGAGACGAGGGCCAGTACCTCTAGTGGCTACGGCCGTTAAACCCACCGCATCTCACGACGACAACCGCGATCATGACTCGTCCCGACCCGATTCCCTCTGATGACTTCTGAACACCAGTCACGCGCCCGCAGACGTCTCACCGCGACTGTCACCGATCTGGAAGTCGCAATTCAGCGCGCTTTCCTCGTCGGCGTCCAGATGCCCGGAATGTCGACCCAGGAGGAAGAACGGTCACTCGACGAGCTCGCCCGTCTCACCGATACCGCCGGGGCAGACCCGGTCGACAGGGAACTGGTGAAACGTGACCGAATAGACCCCGCAACCTTCATCGGATCGGGGAAGGCCGAAGAGCTGGCGAGCCTCACCGATGCCCTCGATATCGACGTTGTGGTCTTCGACCAAGCCCTCTCCCCCGCTCAGCAACGCAATCTGCAGAAGGTCCTCCATTGCGACGTAGTCGACAGGGAGGCGCTGATCCTCGACATCTTTGCCCAGCACGCCACTTCGAAAGTGGGAGCGATCCAGGTAGAGCTTGCGCTCCTTCAATACAACCTTCCCCGGCTCCGAGGCCGTGGCGTCGAGCTTGCCCAGCAGCGCGCGGGTGTCGGCACGACCATGCGTGGGCCCGGTGAGACCAAGCTGGAGACAGATCGGCGCCGGGTGTTGGCCCGCATCTCGAAACTGGAGCGTCAGCTCGAGGAGACTGCCGGTCACCGAAAGACTCAACGGAAACAGCGCCGGCGCACCCAGATCCCTCAAGTGGCCATCGTCGGCTACACCAACGCCGGGAAGTCGACGCTTCTCAACGCTCTCACGGACGCCGGGACTCTCGTCCAGGACCAGCTCTTCGCCACACTCGACTCGACCGTCCGACGGCTCGAACTGCCTGACAGCAGAGCGATAGTCGTCGCCGACACGGTCGGCTTCGTCCGCCGGCTGCCCCATCACCTCGTCGAGGCCTTCCGCTCGACTCTGGCCGAGGCTGGGGAGTCCGATCTCCTGGTGCACTTGGTCGATGGCACCGACGAAGATCCAGCCGGCCAGATCGAAGCGGTGGCCGAGGTTCTCGAGGAGATCGACGCTGCCTCGATTCCCCAGCTGCTGGTCATCAACAAGGTCGATGCCCTCGACGAGGCCGCCACCAACCGGCTTCGGAACCTCTTCCCGGAAGCCGTGTTGATCTCCGCGCGAGCCGGAGAGGGCCTCGAGGATCTTCAGGTCGCCATCGCCGAGGCGCTGTCCAAGGGCTTGGTCACACTCACGCTGACCGTCCCCTACGACCGCGGCGACGTGGTGGCGGCTGCTCACCGGCTCGGAGAGGTTCTCGAAGAGAAGCACGACGAAGACGGCACGATTCTCGACGTGAGGGTGCCCGAGAGGGCAACGGCGCAGTTCAGCCAGTTCGTGATCGGCTGACCGCCAGCGCGGCGCCAACGATTCCGGCGCTATTGCCCATGGCAGCAGGTACGACAGGCAACTGCTCGTCGAGGCTGGCCCGGAAGTCGTCCCAATACTTGGTCAGCCCGCCCCCGAGAACGATCAGGTCGGGGTTGAAGACGTGATTCACATGGCGGAGATACCGATTGGCGCGCTCCCCCCACTCCTGCCACTCCAGGTCTTCCTTTCTGCGAGCTCTCGCCGAGAAGTAGCTCTCTGCGGGGACATGGCCTTCGAGCTCGATCTGGCCCAGCTCCAGGTTGGGAACGAGCTCGCCATCGACGAGGAGACCCGAACCGATCCCCGTTCCAAACGTGATCGTCAACACCAGGCCTTGAACGCCGGCGGCCGCACCGAAACGGGCCTCGGCTATGGCGGCGGCATCGGCGTCGTTGAGCACCTCGACTTCGCTTCCGGTGGTCGCGGCGAACAGGTCTTCGACCTCCACGCCGATCCATGTCCGGTCTATGTTGTTGGCCGTCTCCACGATCCCTCTCCGGATCACGGCCGGGAACCCGACACCGATCGGCCCTTCGTAGTCATAGCTCTCCACCATCTCTCGGACGGCGGAGCTGCAGGCCTCGGGCGTGGCCGGCTGGGGCGTGTCCACTCTCGACCTCTCCGTGATCAACGAACCGCTGGTGACGTCGACCAGGGCCGACTTGATCCCTGATCCGCCTACGTCGATCCCGAGGTAGATGGTGCTCACGGTCGGAGAAGGCTAAGCGGTTCGCGTCGTAATAGCCTCCCGGGTGTGACCCAGCAATCTGACATCGGTGTGGTCGGTCTCGCCGTGATGGGGGCCAACCTGGCTCTCAACCTCGCCGACAGCGGCAATCGAGTGAGCGTCTACAACCGCACGACCTCAGTGACAGAACAGTTCATGGCCACCGAGGCGAAAGACAAGGACATCGTCCCGGCCGAGACATTGGAGGACCTGGTGCACACCTTGAGCTCACCCCGGGTGATTCTCCTCATGGTCAAAGCTGGGGCACCGGTGGACTACGTGATCGGCGATCTCGCTCCTCTGCTCGACGACGGCGACATCATCATCGACGGAGGCAACTCCCTCTTCACCGATACCGAGCGGCGATATCAAGAGCTTCAGGAGAGGGGTATCCGCTACATCGGCGCCGGCGTCTCCGGTGGTGAGGAGGGTGCCAGGTACGGCCCTTCCATCATGCCGGGAGGCGACCCGACGGCATGGCCCGTGGTCAAGGACATCCTGCAAGGCATCGCAGCGCTCGCCCCTGACGGATCTCCGTGCTGTGAATGGCTGGGTCCGGGCGGATCAGGGCATTTCGTGAAGATGGTCCACAACGGGATCGAATATGGCGACATGCAGGTCATTGCCGAGGCATACGACCTGATGCGTCGCGGTCTCGGGATGCAGCCGTCAGAGATCGGCCACGCGTTCTCCGACTGGAACCAAGGCCGTCTCCAGTCGTACCTCATCGAGATCACAGCCGACATCCTCCACGCCAACGAGGACGGAACTCCTCTGATCGACAAGATCCTCGACGCCGCCGGGCAAAAGGGAACCGGGAAATGGACCGTCATCGCATCGATGGAGAGCGCAGAGCCCACCACTCTGGTCGCCGAAGCCGTCTACGCCCGGATCGTCAGTTCCGATCCGGCGCGACGGGCCGTCGCTGCAGACCTCTTCGCCACCCCGACAGGAACCCTCGAAGGGGTGGGGGTCGAGGAGATCGAGTCGGCGTTGTACGCCTCGAAGATCGTCTCCTATGCACAAGGGTTTCGGCTGCTCCAGGCGGCTTCCGACGAGCACGGTTGGAGTCTGGACATGGGCACGATCGCCTCGATCTGGCGGGCCGGCTGCATCATCCGAGCAGTCTTCCTCGAAGACATCACCAGGGCCCACGAGGCCGATCCAGAGCTGGCCGATCTGATGGAGGCAGACTTCTTCGCCTCAGCATTGCGCGAAGAGGAGGGCGCCTGGCGCAGGGTCGTCGGCTCGGCAGTCAGCTCGGGCATTCCGACGCCCGCTTATTCCAGCGCATTGGCCTATTTCGATGGGATACGCTCCCGTCGGCTGCCTGCGAACTTGATCCAGGCGCAACGGGACTACTTCGGAGCGCACACGTTCGAACGCACCGACCGACCAAGGGGTGAGGTCTTCCACCACGATTGGACTGAATGATGAGCTACACGATCAGCGAGGTCGAATTCGACGAGCTCTCTGACGAGCAGTTCGCGGAGGTGCTCACTGCGGTCAACCGGCTCGACGCCGAGGCCTTCCCCCGTCACGTGGATGCCACAGCCGAGGAGTTGAGAATCTACGCCAGCAGCCCGGGAATGACGCAGCATCGCTTCCTGGTACATGACAGCGATTCCCTGGCTGCAGTTGCCGCCTTCCGGTATCCCGACGACGGGACCAACGCTGAAACGCTGATGTGTCAGATTCGAGTCCTTCCCGACCACCGGCGACATGGCATAGGCACGATGCTCCTGGCCCGCGGCGCCGACCTGGCATCAGATATGGGCAGAAAGACTCTCCAGGGATTCATCGTCGACACCGTTCCTTCCGGCAGGGCCTTCGCCCGGGCCGTCGGGGCCGAGGAGAGTCTGGACTTTCACGAAAACGTGGTGCGTGTTGAAGATCTCGACACCGACCTGCTTCAGGGATGGGTGGATCGAGGGCCTGAACTGGCTCCGGGTTACTCGGTCCAGCTCATCGATGGGCTTTGGCCTGAGGAGTTCTTCGAAGACATCGCGCATCTCTTCTTCGTCTTGGAGCGAGACATGCCGACGTCGGATGCCTTCGAGCCCAGAGAGTGGAATGCGGAGCGTGTCAGAGAGCTCCAGGATCACTACGCGAAGGGCGTCGACTCATTGTCGACCCTGGCGATTCATGACGCCACGGGGAGGGTGGTGGGCATGAGCGACATGATCCGACGCAAAGTCGAGCCGACGACGTGGATCGTCACCACGACAATGGTCGACCCCGAGCATCGGGGTAAGTCTCTTGGCAAATGGATCAAAGGTGCGATCAACCTCGCCGCCCTGGAGCGGTGGGAAGGCGGGATTCATCAGGAGACTGGCAACGCCTTCATCAACGAGCCAATGCTCGCCATCAATCGTGCGATGGGCTTCGAGCACGAGCTGACGATGACCGATTGCCTGCTCAGCGTCGAGGACGCTCGCACATATCTCGAGTCGAGGGGCTGATCAGGTCGGAGGAGTCCCCGGGACCTCTATGAGACCGTTCTGCACGAAGTCCGGGTCTGCGGCGTCAGCGGCCTCCACGTGGTCGCGCCGAACACCCATCAGAAACAAGATCGCGTCGAGATACGGGACCGAAACCGACGTGTCCGCCCGCTCCTTGACCACCGGCTTGGCGTTGAAGGCTATGCCGAGACCGGCAACCGACAGCATGTCGACGTCATTGGCGCCATCGCCAACTGCCACAACCTGGGCGGGTGAGATCCCCTCCTTGGCTGCGATCTCCTCGAGAAACGCCCCCTTCCGGCGACCGTCGACCAGTTCCCCGGCCAGATCGCCGGTGAGACGCCCGTCGACCACCTCGAGAGTGTTGGACAGCGAGTAATCGATGCCCAGATCGGCGGCGAGACGGTCTGCGAACCGGGTGAATCCTGCCGAGACGATCGCGGTCTTCATCCCCATCCGCTTCAAGGTCCGGATGAATGTGCGTGCTCCCGGTGTGACCCTGATGCGGGAGCGGGCGCGTTCCAGCGCCGCCTCGTCGAGACCTTCGAGGAGGGCGACTCGCTGACGGAGGGAGGCCTCGAAGTCGACCTCGCCACGCATGGCGGCGGCAGTGATGGCCGCGACATCCTCGCCGGCACCCGCCTCGTCGGCCAGGAGGTTGATGACTTCGTTTTCGATGAGGGTCGAGTCCACGTCCATGACCACCATGCGCTTGGCGCGGCGTTCCAGGCCTTCCGGTTGGATGGCGATGTCGATGGGCCGCTCGGCGGCTGCGACGATGAGCTGCTCCCGGATCTTCTGTGTGTCCCCATTGGACACGGCAAGCTCATAGGAAACGACCGGATAGCGGGACAGCCGGAATATGCGCTCGATGTTTCCCCCACCGTTGGCAATCGCCCGCGCCACCGACCCGAAGTCGTCAGGACCAATGCGCTCGCCGAGGACAGTTACCACAATCATCGACTTGATCGGGGTGGGTATCGGGTCGACGACCTCGAACTCGATGTGCAAGCGCTGCTCCCAGCCGAACAACAGTAGATCGCGGATGGTCGCCTTCTCGCCATCCACTCCGATGAGGACGTTCAAGGTGAGCCGACCCCTGACCACGATCTGCTCGATGTCATAGACCTCGGCGCCCGTGGCCTGGAGCACGTCCATCAAACCGGCTGATATCCCGGGGTGGTCGGGGCCGTGCACGTTGACCAGAATCGTCGAGTGGTCGGACATCGGCGTCACGATAGGTCTGGCTCGCCCGTAGTCCACTTCTATCAACCAGATACTGCCGGTACGATCCGGATGTCCCGAGCTCATGAGAGGAAACCCCTTGTCCGACAACCCTTATCGGCTGCCCCGTCACACCATGCCCAGCCACTACGACATCCGGCTCGAACTCGACCTGGAGACGTTCACGTTCACGGGTTCGGTTGGTGTCGACGTCGATGTCATCGAGGAGACCGGCCGTCTCCTCCTCAACTCTGCCGAGGTCGAGATCACGAAAGCCCGGCTGTCCAATGACGTCGCCGTCACGGAGATCACCTACGACGACGACAAAGAGATGGCGACTCTCACACTCGAGTCGCCACTGAACCCAGGGTCCTACCGCCTGGAGATCGAGCACTCCGGGATCATCAACGACCAGCTGAGAGGGCTCTATCGATCGACCTACAAGGATGGCGACGGCGACGAGCACGTTCTGGCCACGTCCCAATGCCAGGCCACGGACGCCCGGCGCGTCTTCCCGTGCTGGGACGAGCCAGATTTCAAAGCCACCTACCAGACGACCATGGTCGTTCCCGACGGTCTCGAGGCGTACTCCAACACAGCCGAACTGGAGCGCACCTCGCTCGGCGACGGGAGAACGGAATTCCGGTTCGACAAGACGATGAAGATGTCGACCTACCTACTGGCCTTCATCGCCGGGCCGTTCGAGGCGACAGAGCCGAAGGTCGTACGTGGCACACCGATCCGGATAATCGTCCCGAAGGGCAACCTCCATCTCACTGAGATCGCCATGGAGAATGCCGTCTTCTGCTTCGAGTACCTCTCCGATTACTACGGCATCCCATACCCGGCTGACAAGCTCGACCACATCGCAATCCCCGATTTCGCCGCGGGGGCGATGGAGAACGTCGGGCTGATCACCTACCGAGAGACCTACCTCGTCATCGACCCGGAAAAGGCGAGCCAGGCAGAGAAACAGAACAGCCTCGACGTCATCGGACACGAAGTCGCCCACCAATGGTTCGGGAACCTGGTGACGATGGCCTGGTGGGAGGGTGCCTGGCTCAACGAAGCCTTCGCCAGCTTCATGGAGCTGAAGGCAACCGACGCCATGCGGCCCGAGTGGAAACGTTGGCTGGCGTTCCAGAACCAGGAGGTGCCATGGGCCATGGGCACCGACCAACTGGCATCGACACGCCCCATAGAGTTCGAGGTGACCCATCCAGACGAGGTCGACCAGATGTTCGACGCGATTACGTATGGGAAGGGGTCCGCCGTCCTCCACATGCTGGACGAGTTCATGGGTGTCGAGAACTTCCGTATCGGAGTCGGCAACTACCTGCGCAAGCATTCGTACGGAAACACGGTCACCACCGACCTCTGGGAGGGCCTCGACGGAGCGTCCGACTACCCGGTTTCGGCGATCATGGACACCTGGGTCTTCCAGCGTGGATTCCCCCAGATCGACGTGAGGATCGTGGACGGCGGAATCGAACTCGCCCAACGCCGCTACCTGGTGATCCCCGACGAGACCGACACGACCATCTGGAAAGTCCCAATCCAGCTGCGTGGGTCCGTGGACGGCAAGCCTTTCGAGATGAAGTACCTGCTGGAGAAGGACGAAGCCGTCGTGGAGGTCGACGGGTCCGTCGACTGGGTGGTCGCCAATGCAGGCGGATTCGGATTCCATCGGACCAGGTACTCCGACGAGCTCTTCGAAGCGCTGCTCAAACACATCGACGACCTCGGGGACAACGAGCGCTACGCCCTGGTCTCCGACACGCTCGGCTTTGTCCGAAATGGCCAGATCTCCGCCTCGCACTTCCTCGACCTGGTCGCCAAGTTCGGACACGAGGAGGAGCACGCCATCTGGTCGATCATCACCGGCGGGCTGGCACTGATCGAGCATCACGCCCTCGCCGAAGAGGCCCGCCCCGGTTTCGAAGCCTTCGTGTCCAAGCTGGTGAGCCCAGCTTTGAACCGTCTCGGCTGGGAGCCCCAGGAGGACGACACCGATCTCCGGCGCAAGCTTCGCGGCGACTTGATCGCCACTCTGGGCAACCTCGCCGAAGACGAAGAGGTCATCGAGAGGTGCCGCTCGCTGACCAACGAGATCCTCGACGGACAGACCTTCGACCCCGAAGTGTGCAACGCGGCCCTGACCGTTTACGCCCGCAGTGGCGGCGACGAGGAGCATGTGAGGCTTTGGCACGCCTACCAGGAGGCGCCGACGCCCCTC
>DASUUP010000273.1:0-2971 GCA_036373995.1 Acidimicrobiia bacterium | reverse complement strand
CGCGCGGGGCTCAACATCACGCTGCTGAACGCGGCGGAGCGCGAGCCGAACGTGACGATCCGGTTCGGCAAGCGGTGCCTGGGGATGGACTTCGAAACGTGTCGGTGTCGACCCTGCGGAGGTGGGTGACTCCGTTGTGATCCCGGCCGGGGATGAGAAGGTCGAGGTGGATGTCGCCTTGGTCTCCGTCGGAAGAGGCCCCAACACCGAAGGTGTCGGCCTGGAGAACACGAAGGCGGAGCTGGACCATGGGTTCGTCAAGGTGAACGCGGAGACGATGGAGACCGCCGAGCCGGGTCTGTATGCCGTCGGTGACATCGTGGCGGGAACGCCTCAGCTGGCTCACGCCGGTTTCTCCGAGGGCATCGCCGCCGTGACACATATCGCCACGGGTCAAAGCCAGCCGGTCAACTACGACGCCATCCCCCGTGTCACCTACACCCATCCCGAGGTTGCCGAGGTCGGTGTCACCGAGGACCAGGCGAAAGAGAGAGGCCTCGATGTCGAGGTCGCCAAGCACGCATTCAACGGGGTCGGCCGGGCCATCATCATCGGCCAGAATCAAGGTCATGCGAAAGTCGTCTCGATCAAGGACGGGCCGATCATCGGTGCCAGTGTCGTCGGCCCCCAAGCGGGCGAGATGATCCACGAATTGATGTATGCCGTGGGCTGGGAGGCGTTGCCGGCCGAGGCCGCAGCCTTCGTTCACGCCCACCCAACCCTGTCGGAGACGATTGGTGAAACGTTGATGTCTGCCGCAGGCAAGAGCCTGCATTAGGGAGGATTGAGCTTGTCCACGACAGTATCCATGCCCCAACTGGGTGAAACGGTCACCGAGGGAACCATCCTCAAATGGGCCAAGGAGGTGGGCGACACTATCGCCGAGGACGAGGTCCTCGTAGAGATCTCGACCGACAAGGTCGATACCGAAGTCCCCTCGCCAGTGTCCGGTACGGTTCTGGAGATCCTCGTGCCCGAGGGTGAGACAGTCGAGGTCGGAACCCAACTGGTGGTGATCGGCGATGCCGACGAGGCGCCGAGGGCCGACGAGGCGCCGAGCGCCGACGAGGAGCCGGAGACGGACACATCGACCCAGGCGGAGTCGGAGGAGATGAGCCAGGAAGTCGCCGAGGAGCTTCATCCCGCCTCCGAGACTCCTTCCGGTGCGGACAAGGGCTTCGAGGCCGGACAGGTCAAGACGGAGAAGATGACCGACGAAGAGGTCGACGCCTTCTTCGAGGAGCCCTCCCAGGTGGAGAAGGAGCCCCTGCTCCTCTCGCCGGTGGTCCGCAAGCTGATCCGTGAGAACGACATCGACGTCAGCAACATCGACGGGACCGGTCAGGGTGGCCGGATCACCCGCAAGGACGTCGAGGCCTACATCGAGTCAGGTGCGCCGGCGGCCAAGCCCGAGCCGGAGCGAGAGCCTGCGCCGGCACCGGCCAAGGAGCCCGAGCCCGAAGAGGCGCCGGCCGAAAAGCCTGAGCCGGTCACCGCGGAGGAGCCCAAGCGCGCCAAGCCCACACCTGCCCCAGCCGCGGCTTCCGGAGCCGAGACCGTCGACCTGTCCCGGCTCAGAGTCCGTAGCGCCGAGAACCTGATCAAGGCCAAGCAAACGGCGGCCCACGTGTGGACGTCGGTCGAGGTCGATTTCGAGCGTGTCGAGAGGGTCCGTCAGGCACACAAAGCAGAGTTCAAGCAGGAGGAAGGGTTCTCTCTCACCTACCTGCCATTCATCTCTCGAGCGACGATCGATGCCCTCAAGGCATATCCGGTCGTGAACAGCTCCTTCAACCTCGAGGAGAAGACGGCAACCTTCTACAAGAAGGTCGACTTGGGAATCGCGATCGACCTCAACCAGGAGGGTCTGGTGGTGGCCCGGGTACGCAACGCCGACGGGCTGCGTCTGGTTGGTATCGCCCGTGAGATCTCAACCCTCGCCGAGAAGGGCCGGGCCGGTGAGCTCGGGATCGACGATCTCTCCGGTTCGACGTTCACGATCACCAATCCCGGACCGTTCGGCTCGTACCTGTCGGCACCGATCATCAACGTTCCCAACGTGGCGATCCTCTCTACGGAGACCGTCGCCAAGCGCCCCACCGTTGTCACCGCGGCGGACGGCCAGGACGTGATCGCAATCAGGCACATCGGCTATCTCGGGTTGACGTGGGACCATCGGGCGTTCGATGGTTCGACGGCCGTGCTGTTCCTCAACCGGATCAAGGAGAACATCGAGACCTGGGACTGGGAGCAGGAGTTGGCGTGACCCTGCTCCGCACCCGCTGGCTGGGCCGTCTTCCCTACACGGAAGCCTGGGACCTGCAGCGAGCTTTCCATGAGGGGCGCGTTCGTGGCAGAACGCAGGACGATTATCTCCTGCTTCTCGAGCACCCTCCCGTCTTTACCATCGGGAGGAACGGTGACTCGTCCAACCTCCTGGTGGGGATGAACGGGGCGCACGACAAGGGCGCCGAGGTCCATCACATCGACCGTGGAGGCGACATCACGTTCCACGGTCCCGGCCAGCTCGTCGGCTATCCCATCATCCAGCTCGAGGATCCCAAGCAGATCGTCCCGTATGTCCGCAAGATCGAAGAGGTCCTGATCCGGACCCTCGCCGACTTCGGCGTCGAGGGGTGGCGTGAGGATGGCTATACGGGAGTATGGACCGGGAAGGGCAAGGTGGCCGCCATCGGGATCCGGGTCTCCCGACGGGTCACGATGCATGGGTTCGCCCTCAACTTGCATCCCGACATGGATTACTTCGGGATGATGAACCCGTGCGGGATCACCGACCGGGAGGTGGCCACGCTCTCCGACCTGGTGGGACGGAAGGTCACTCTCGAAGAGGCGGTCGAGGCTCTGGTCCCGCATTTCGAGGCCGTCTTCGGATATCCCGAGTCGGAGACCAAGCTCGCCGCTTTCGTCAGAGGCCAGGGTAAGAAGTCTTCTTTCGAGGTGGACCGATTGC
>DASUUP010000272.1:0-4828 GCA_036373995.1 Acidimicrobiia bacterium | reverse complement strand
GGGACGCCAGTTCGGCCCCTACCAGAAGGGTGAGTCCGCCTTCTTCATGACGGTCAACCGGGGCAAGGAGTCGGTTGCGCTCGACACCAAGGACTGGGTGTCGAAACGGGTTCTCGACAACCTGGTCCGAAAGGCAGATGTGGTGCTCCACAATCTGCGTCACGGGGCCATGGAGCGGCTGGGCCTCGACGAGGAGCGTTGCCGCGAGCTCAACCAGGACGTGATCTACGCGGTGATC
Organism: Acidimicrobiia bacterium; assembly: GCA_036373995.1. GTDB lineage: Bacteria > Actinomycetota > Acidimicrobiia > Spongiisociales > ZC4RG35 > JANQRA01. The sequence continues at coordinate 4,590 of DASUUP010000272.1, read as the reverse complement.
TCTGCGTTTGGAGCCGACGGTCCCTACGCCCGCCGACCCGGAATCGACGTCATCTTTCAGGGAGAGTCGGGAATGATCTCGATCAGCGGAGACCCCAAGGACGGCCCGAGGAAGACGGCCACCACGATCGGTGACTACGTGGCCGGCACCAACATGGCACTGTCGATCAGCGCTGCCCTGGCGGAGCGGCCACGCCGAGGCCGCCGGATCGACGTCTCGTTGCGCGACGGCCTCATGGCCGTCCAATCGGGATGGAACGCCATCAACTTCGCCACACACAAACAGCCCGAGCGCACCGGGACCGCCAGCCCGTTCCTCGCCCCCAATCAGGTCTTCGAGGCTGCAGACGGGCCATTCACGCTGGCGGTCGTCTCCGATCGGCATTTCGAGCTGTTGTGCGACGCAATCGAGCGGGCAGATCTGGCCGAGGCCTACCCCAGCAACGAGGACCGCATGGCACATCGTGACTCGTTGGTTCGCAAGCTGTCCCGTGTCTTCGAGACGGAGCCTGTCGAGCACTGGATCGAGCTCCTGGAGCAGGCGAGTATCCCGGTCGGGCGCGTGCTCACCATCACGGAGGCGTTCGACGATCCACAAGCACGACACCATGGGATGCTCGTCGAATCGGAGCATCCGATTGCCGGGCACATCCGCACGACGGGCTCACCTCTCCGCTTCGACGGCAGTCAGGCACGCGCCGAGTCGCCGCCGCCGCAGCTCGGTGAGCACACGCGATCGTTGATGAAGGAGATGGGAGTCGACCCTGCGACCATCGAGACGATGATCGAAGAGGGAAGGGCGGTGAGCCCGTGAACATCTTCAAAGCCCGACCGGTCGGCGACGACTGGACCGAGGCTCGCTCAGAGTTGGAGCGAGCATTTCAGATGAGCCGCCAAGCAGCCCTGAACGAAGAATCGTTCGTCTTCGTCGTTCACCACGACGATCTCCTCGGTCGACGAGGCCCGGGCAATGCCATGGTTGCCACTGGCCTCTTGTCGGCGGCGAGGACAGCTGCCATCGAAGGCTCTCGCAAGGGATGGACCGCCAACGTGTTGGCGTATGACGACGACTCTGATCCCGATCTCGTCGATGGGTGGGCCGAGCGCCTCGCCGAGGACTCCCACGGCGTGACCGGTGAGCTGATACGGCTGGGCTGGAGCCATCTGGGCAAGGCGCTCCCATGAACGGATCCATCGTCGTCACCGGTGCGGCGCGGGGGATCGGCCGCGCCATCGCCGAGCGTCTCGCCGCCAACCCGTCGTTCACGGTGATCGGTGTCGATCTCGCCCCCGAGATGGGGCTCGCCGATGCCGACATCACACCAGTCCAGGTCGACCTCACCGACCCCGAGGGCATCGAGGCGGTCGAGGCGGCCGTCGATGACGCCGGAGTACCCCTCATGGGACTCGTGAACAACGCCGGGATCACCCGGGACTCCCGCTTGATCAACATGACCGACGACGACTTCCGCGCTGTTCTCGACGTCAACCTCGGGGCTGCATTTCACTTGTCAACGGCTCTCGGCGACCTCATGACCGAGGGCGGTTCGATCGTCAACATCGCCTCCCGCGCCTACCTCGGGAACTTCGGACAGTTCAACTACTCGATGTCAAAGGGCGGCGTGGTGGGCCTCACCCGAGCGATGGCGCTGTCGCTGGCACCACATGTCCGAGTCAATGCGATTGCGCCCGGTCTCATCGGCACCGAGATGGCGATGGCCATTCCCGACGATGTGCTCGACAAGATGGTGGCGGCGATCCCGCTCGAACGGATGGGGACACCCGAGGAGATCGCCAATGTCGTCTGGTTCCTGCTCACACCCCTGTCCTCCTATATCACCGGCCACGTCGTCGTGGTGGGTGGGGGCCGCTCACTCAGCTAACCGACAGACAACAGGGGGAGGCCTTTTGCCATGATTGGCGCCCATGCCCAACGCCTATAGGGTCTTCGGCGACCTCACGGTCCTTCTCGACAACGGTGAGGAGCACAACGTCACAGGCCGTCAAGCCGCGGCATTGGCCCTGTTGCTCTCGGCGCACCCCGACGGAGTGAGCCGGGACCGGTTGATCGACCAGATCTGGGGAGACGATCTGCCCCTCGACCCGGAGGCATCGCTGCACAGCGTCATCTCGAGGCTTCGATCCGTGGTGGGTGACGACCTTGCGACCACTCCGAGCGGGTATCGCATGAAGGCCCGCTCGATCGACAGCGCCGCCTACGAAGCGGCGGTCGCAAAGGCTCGCACCGATGCCAGCCTCGACGCGATGGAGGAGGCCTCCCGGCTCTGGAGTGGAGATCCCTACCGGGGCGTCGATGACATTGCTGATGTGCGCATCGAGATAGAGCGCCTCAGCCGGATCCGGCGATGGGCGAACCGGGACCGTATGGAGCTGATGATCGAGGATGGCCATCCGGCGGCCGCGGACGAGCTCGCGACGATGGTGTCTGCCGACCCGTTCGACGAAGAGACCCTCGGTTTGTACATGCGGGCCCTGTATGACTCGGGGCGGAAGCCGGCAGCCCTTCGCGCCTTCCGGGAGTACGAACACCTTCTGGCGGTAGAGACAGGGCTCGAACCATCGGCCCACATCCGCGAGCTCGAGGTAGCCATCCTCACCGATCACCTCGACGCTCCTCCCGGTGAATCGCGGCCCCTGGTGCCCCTGAAGCTCGAGATCACGTACATGGGCCTGAACGATGGTGAACGGTTGGCGGTGGGTCGAGCCGGAGCGGGGCGGCCGCTCCTGGTCCACCCGGGGTGGATGTCGAAACTCGACTTGGTGTCGTCTGGGTTCGACATGCGTACCCCCATGTGGGCCGAGCTGGCGAACCGATTCGAGGTCGTGATCTTCGATCGCGCAGGCACCGGTCTGAGTCGCGATACCCCGGCCAGCCCCGACCTCGATCGGAGCGTCACCGAGCTGATCTCCGTGATGACGACCTGCTTCGACGGACCGATTCCCGTCTTGGCGGGAAGCGCCGCAGGCCCGATCGCCATCAAGGCCGCGGCCGCACGGCCAGACCTTTTCACACATCTGATATTTCACGGCACGTATGCATCCGGGCCTGCCACCTTTCCACGGGAGGTGGGCAACTCGCTGGTCGCGCTGGTGAGAGCGGGCTGGGGTATGGGATCCGACCTGTTGGCGAGTCTGCTGTTTCCCAGCGCTTCGACTGAGATCAGGGACGTCTGGTCGCAGACCCAGCGTGAGTTCGCCGACCCCGAAACCGCAGCCGTCCTGATGCGCCAGATGTACGACGCCGATGCTTCCGGCCTCGTCGCCACACTCGACCTTCCTTGTCTCGTCCTCCACTATCGGCAGGACAGGGCGATCCCATTCTGGGGAGGGGAATATCTTGCTCGCGAGATCCCCGGAGCACGGTTCGTGCCCCTCGAGGGGCGCACTCACTATCCACTGCCGGGGGATGAGCCGACTGTGGCCGACATCATCCAGGGATTCGTCGAAGACACAGCTCCGACAGCGAGCTGACAGTCGGCTGAAACCGTCGCGATCGACTCTGCCACCTCATCGCAGGAGGTGACGCATGAAGAAGCGACGCGATCGCAGCCAGGACCGTCGTCCATACGAGAGCATCCAGCTCGATCTGACCATCGAGGAGATCATGGCCGAGCTCGACGCGGGATGGTCTGTCGAGCCCGTGTCCGACCAGATGCGGCGTCGTCCAACGACCTGAGGAGAGATTATGCGAGACTGACACTCGACAGAAGACACCAGGGCCCGTTGGGGTCGGTGAACGGCGGATATGTCGCCGGGATCCTCGGGGATGCCGCCCGACTACACACGTCGTCTGCACGGCTGAGCCGACCGGTCCCGATCGAAACGCCGCTCCACCTCGTCGCCGAGGACGGTTGGGCCGCTCTGCGACACTGCGATCAGACCCTCGCCGAGACGGTCGAGACCACGGATCGGGTCGGCTCGACCGGGTTCGTGCCCCGGGACGAGGCTGTGAACGCCGGCGAACTCATGATCGATCTGGGGGTATTCGCCGACTGCTTCGTGTGTGGCCGGGATGGTGAAGATGGGCTGGGCATCCGCCCCAAGCCTCTCGCCGATGGGCGGTTCGCCGCTGTTTGGCGGCCGGGATCCAGCGGTCTGATCGAAGCCCCGACCGTCCCTATCCGCTATCTACACTCGGCACTCGATTGCCCTGGTGGCTTCGCTGCCATCGCGGCGAGCGGGAAATTGGCGGTGACAGGATCACTCACCAGCCGCATCGACTTCCTGCCCGAGTCGGACCGAACCCTGATCGTGGTAGCCGAGGCGGTCGGCGCGGAGGGTCGCACGCTTCACGCCGTCACAACCATTTTCACGGAGAGTGGCGAGATCGTGGCCACCGCCGAGGCGATATGGGTGACGCTCGGGGCCATGCCTATCGACTTTGCGGCTTGACCCAAACGACCAACCCACGGTTGTGAGCCCCGTTGAGCGGTGGGTTGTAAATGAAGTCCCTCAACCACGGAACCCGCGTGCACTTCGTTGCGGAAAACGCACACTGTGCACTCCGACCACCGATTCTCATCCACAAGGGCGTCGCCGCCAGGCGTCATGTAGTGCTGGGTTCGCGTTT
>DASUUP010000271.1:0-8926 GCA_036373995.1 Acidimicrobiia bacterium | reverse complement strand
TTCCATGCGATCGGCGATCGTGCCGTGCGGAGCGGGCTGAACGCCGTCCAGACGGCTCGACAACGCAACGGGACTTTGGGCAACCGCCATCACATCGCCCACATCCAGGTGGTTCACCCCGACGACATCCCGCGGTTTTCGACCCTCGACGTCGTAGCCAATGCCCAGCCCCTTTGGGCTAACAACGACGAGTACCAGACTGACCTGACCCAGCCATTTCTCGGCGAGGAACGATCTTCCTGGCAATACCCTTTCAGATCTCTGCAAAGGGCGGGGTCGCGGCTGGCCATGGGCAGCGATTGGGGTGTATCGACCGCAAACGTGATGGAGGAGATCCACGTCGCGGTGACACGAACTTGGGACCCCGGCGACGAGCCTCTAGTCGTCGAAGAGGTGCTCGACCCAATCGATGCGCTCGCGGCTTTCACGGCAGGCTCTGCCTATGTGAACCACGCCGAGGCCCACTCCGGGTCCCTGGCCGTGGATATGCTCGCCGATCTCGCGGTGCTCGACCGGGACCCCTTGCTGGACGGTTCATTCCGCGACGCCAGGGTGGTCACCACCATCGTTGGCGGGGAAGTGGTCTATGTGGCGTGATCAGCGAACCCAGGGTTCTGAGCGTCACCCAGCGACGCTCAGAACCCTGGGTTGCCTCTTCTCAGCTCTTGGCCTCCACGAAGGCGTCCTCGTAGTTGGTGGTGAAGTCACCGAGATCCTCGAGGAACTCGAGTGAGCCATCGTCGAACAACTCTTGCGGTGGGTAGATCGACGGGTCTTCCAGGATCTCCGGGTAGATGAACTCCTCGGCAGCGGCGTTGGGGCTGGCGTAGTAGTTGTAGTTGGTCAGGGTGGCCCCGTTCTCGGCATCGAGCATGAAGTCGATGAACGCATGCGCTGTGCATGGTGACTCGGCTGTGGTCGGGATCGCCATATTGTCGACCCATACAACGCCACCCTCATTGGGAACGGCGTACCCGAAGTCCTCGTAGGCGTCGTAGTCATCAGTGGAGGCTCCGTCGTATGCGGCGAAGAAGTCACCATTCCAGCCTTGAGCCACGACGGTCGTGCCTTCGATCAGGAGGTCCCAATAGCCAGACGACGAGAACGTGGCCAGGTCAGAAGTTGTATCGGCGATCAGCTGCGCAGCTGCGTCGAGCTCCTCCTGAGAGGTCGTGTTCAACGAGTAACCCAGATATTTGAGTGCCGCGCCGAGGGCCTCACGAGAGTCGTCCAGCATCGAGATCTGCCCCGCGTAGTCGGCGCGCTGAGCAGGGTCGAAGATGAGGCCCCAAGAGATGCCGTCGGTGTCGTCTACGAAGTCGTAGCTGTACCCGATACCTGTGGTGCCCCATTGATATGGCACCGAGTAGTCCCCATTCGGGTCGAATGGAAGACCGGCGAACCCCGGGTCCAGGTTGGAGAGGTTGGGGATGGCGTCCTTGTTCAGGCTCACCAAGAGGCCGGAGTCCGCCATCAACGAGACCATGTAGTCGGAGGGGACCACCAGGTCATATGGGGCTCCTCCCGCCTCGACCTGCTGCAACATCGCTTCGTTCGACTCGTACTCCGTGAGAGTGATCTCGACCTCGTATTCCTCTTCGAACTTGGCGACCAGGTCCTCGACTTCGGCGTCCTCGGCGATCGACCCATACGGGAGATACTCGGACCAGTTGTACAGGTTGAGGCCACCATCGACCTCACCGGCTTCGCAGGCGTCAGCCGCCGCCTGAACGTCGCCTTCGGCATCGCCGCCACAAGCGGCGATCACAAGTCCCAGCAGCCCAGCGATCAGTCCGATCCTTCTCATTGATTCCTCCAGAGCTCTATTCACGTGTCTCGGCGCGACGCTGGAATCCCAGCGACATGAAGACCAGAACCATCGACGCTACCAACATGACGGTGGAAACGGCATTGATCTCAGGTGTCACCGACCGTCTGATCAGGCCAAAAACGTAGACGGGCAACGTCGTCGCTCCCGGGCCCTGCACCAGGCTGGTGATGACGACGTCGTCGAGCGAAAGCGTCAGCGCAAGTAGTGCTCCGCCGACCACACCCGGCCAGATGAGGGGCAGCGTGACCTTCCGGAACGTCTGCCACCGACCGGCATAGAGGTCGGCTGCTGCCTCTTCGAGGGATTCGTCCATGTTGGCGAGGCGGGCCCGGACGACGATAGCCACGAATGAGATGTTGAAGGCGATGTGGGAGAGGAGAATCGTGGTCAAACCGAAACGGAAGTCGAGTTGGGCGAACCAGATGAGGAGCATCACCGCCATCGTGACGTCCGGGATGATCACAGGCAGGTAGAGGAGTGCGTCGAACGGTCGTTTTCCCAGCCAGCGGCGGTACCGCTCGAGTGCGATCGCGGCCGCGGTGCCGAGAATCGTCGAGACGATCGTCGAGACGATCGCCACGATCACCGAGTTTCGCAAGGCCCGCATGAGCTGGTCGTTGCCGAGCATCCGGTCGTACCAGTCGAGTGTGAACCCGCCCCATATGCCCACGTTGGGGTGGTCTGAGAACGAGAAGATCATCACGATGAGAATCGGGACGTAGAGGAAGAGGTACACCGCCCACCCGTTGATCGTCAGCAGCTTGTCGACGACGCCTGTGCTGGCAGTGCCCTCCGAGACGCTCACAGAGTCCGCCCTCCCGACCGAAAGTAGTAGATGGTGGCGATCAGCATCACGATGAGGATCGCCGACGACACAGCGGCTCCGAAGGGCCAGTTACGCGCAGCCCCAAATTGGGTCACGATGTACTCGCCAATGAGTGTGGTGTTGGGCCCACCCAGGATGTCGGGAGTCACGTAAGCCCCGAGGCTCGGGATGAACACGAGAATCGAACCGGCCACGATGCCGGGGCGAGACAAAGGGAGGGTCACTCTCCTGAAGGCGTCGGAGCCGGACGCATAGAGATCGCGGGCTGCCTCGACGAGGTTCCAATCGATCCTCTCGATGGCTGCGAACAGAGGCAGCACCATGAAAGGCAGATAGCCGTACAGGAGACCGATGAAAACGGCGGGGAGGGTGAACAGGAGCTGCCCCCAAAGACCTGTCGCCTCTCCGAATTGCGTGACGAAACCGTCCACATCCAGCAGCGTTCGCCATGCGTAGGTGCGTACCAGGAAGTTCGACCAGAACGGGATGAGGACCAGGACCAGCAACAGGTTGCGTGTGGAACTGCGTTGCCGAGTGGCGATCCAGTAGGCGAACGGATACCCGATCAGCAGGCAGAGCAGCGTGTTTACCACCGCGAGCCACAGCGATCGCCAGGCGAGGCCGGCGACCAGGGGATCGAAGAGACGCGCCCAGGACTCGAGGTTCCAGTCGGCGAGAACTGGGGTTCCGGTGCGGCTGCGACTGGCGAATGAGAAGACAAAGACCAGGACGAGGGGGATGGCGAAGAAGGCGATCAGATAGACGTAGGCCGGGAGCGCTGTGAATAGGCCCCGCCGAGCCTTTTCCTTCTCCGCCTTCTCCTCGAGCTCGGGATTGACCTCGACCTTCTCGTACTCGGCCAGCTGTGTCACTCGGTGAGCGCCTCCGCCGCTTCGGGATGAAAGTCGAGAACGACCTCGTCGCCCTCGCTCCAACGAGGTACACCCGGCCTATTCTCCACCATGACGTCGACCACGACGGTTCCGATGTCGACCTCGTAGAAGAGGGCGTCGCCGTAGTAGATCCGCCGGTGGACCTTTCCCTCGAGGGAACAGCGGTCGGGGGGGACGGCGGTGTCCGGCGCGTTGATGTTGAGCTTCTCGGGGCGAAGTGTGAGCGTTACCGCTGAGCCCGGCTCGCTGTGTGTGCGAGCCTTGACCAAGGTGCCATTGCTCAGCTTCACCTCGCCGGGAGCGGTCACCTCGCCTTCGATGAAGTTGGTTTCCCCTATGAATTCGGCGACGAATCGGTTCGCCGGAGACTCGTAGATCTCTTCTGACGGGCCGACCTGCAACAGCTTCCCACGGCTCATCACACCGATTCGGTCAGACATCGTCAGCGCCTCCTGCTGGTCGTGGGTCACGTAGATGAAGGTGATCCCGACTTCTTGTTGGATGTCTTTCAACTCGAGCTGCATCGCCTGACGCAGCTTCAGGTCGAGCGCACCGAGTGGCTCGTCCAGAAGGAGCACTTTGGGACGATTCACCAGCGCACGCGCCAATGCGACTCGCTGTTGCTGTCCGCCGGAGAGTTGTCTCGAGCTTCGTTTGCCCATCCCGGAGAGTCGGACGAGCTCGATGGCCTCGTTCACCCTCCGATCGACCTCACTCCCTTCGATGCCCGACATCCGGAGACCAAAGGCGACGTTGTCGAACACCGACATGTGAGGGAAGAGGGCATATGACTGGAATACCGTGTTTACCGGCCGTTTGTTCGGTGGGCGGATTCCCATCTCCTCCCCGAAGATTCGGACACTGCCCTCGGTTGGGAACTCGAGCCCGGCGATCATCCGCAAAGTGGTCGTCTTGCCGCAACCCGAAGGCCCCAACAGCGAGAAGAATTCGCCGTCCCCGATCTCGAGGTCGATTTCGTCGACTGCCACCACCTCTTCGCCGAACCTCTTGGTGACATTCGACAGGGTGACGGCGGGGGCACTCATGAGGCGGGCAACGTAGCAAAAGTGGTGCCTGAATGGTGTCAGGAGCTGGCGGGTGCCGGCTCGTCGGGCTTGCGAATGAACCTGCGGTAGACGAAGAGACCGACCAACGCCAGCGGCCCGATCGTGATCAGCAGCATCGGAAGGGCATAGAGGGCGAAGCCGATCAACCAGTCGGCAGCGCCTTGCAGACCTTCCACGAGGTTGCCCACGGCGATGCGGACCGTCTCGCCCGGGGTCCACGGCTCATCGACCAACGGTGCCGCAGCCGGGGTCTGGGTGATCCCGACCTGCACCGTCGCCAGAGCGGTCAGGTCGCTGAGATGGTTGAGTTGACCCTGGAGCTGCTCGATCTGGCCCCGTACCGAGGACAGTTCGTTGAACACTCTGATGATCTCCTCGGTGTCGGCGTCCTCGCGCATCCGTGTCTCTTGGAGGAGAGCCCGCAGCTCGGTCTCCAGCGCCTCGAGATTCGTCAGTCGGGCTTCGAGGTCGACGAACTCCTCGGTGACATCCTGTGCGCCCTGAGTCTCGGAGACGACCTCGTCGGCGAGCTCCTTGATCGAGTCCAGCGTGTCGTCGAGTTGGTTTGCCGGAATACGCACCGTCATGGTCACTTCCGGCTCGGCGTCCTCACTGGCAGTCGGGAACACGTTGGCGTCGGCCACGAATCCGCCAATCGACTGGACCAACGACGCGATCTCGTCGAACGCGACACGTGTGTCAGCGGCATGGAGCTGCAGACTCGCCCGACGGATCACCTGACGATCCCCAGTCGTCTCGAGGTTGATCTCGAGGAGATCGCCACCTTCTTCCGAGCTGGCCGCCTGGGTGACGTCGGTGGCTTCACCGCCATCGTCCCCGAATATGAGCGGAGCCTCTTCCATGGTGTCTGCGCCACTGTCGCCGGCGCATGCCGCCAGCGTCAGTGACAAGATCAGGGACAGGGCGATCGTTCTTCTCATGATTCACTCCTCGTTGACGACTCCCTCTGGGGGAGCGGCTCGGGAGTTGGACGGAACCGAAGTGTGCAACGGTTCCGTAGTGGGGTCATGCAGTATTTGTCCCGTCGATGAGGGGGGCGGCGCTATGGCTGGCCGGGGCACTGGTTTTGATGCAGGCCGCCCCCGCTCTGGCCCACACCGAATTCGACTCCGCGATACCGGCCGATCAGGCGGTGGTCGACGATCCAGTCGCCGAGATCACTATCGCCTTCACCCTCCCGGTCACCGTTGTCGGCAACGGCTTCGAAGTGCTCACACCCCGAGGCAACATCATCAGCCCCGAGGTCGAGACCGACGACGACACCGTGTTCACGCTGATCATCGATGACCCGCTCGCAGGTGGCGAGGTCGGCGTCCGATACGAGGTGGCGGCTGAAGACGGCCATGTACTGGCCGGTGGCTTCTCTTTCTCGGTGACCGCCGCGGGGGAAACGACGACGACCACAACGAGCCCAGAGCCGACGACCACGACAGTGAGCGCCACCACATCGTCGACCAGCACCGTGACCACGGCCATCGCGACGAAATCTCCTCTGGGAGAGGACGAGGGTGGCTCGATGACTCCACTCTTGGTTGCGGTCGGAGCGGTGTTGATCGGCGGTGCCGGTCTCTACGCCGGCATCCGCTCTCGTTCATAGCCGAGTCTGCGAATGATCCGGGCGGCCGACCCTCTCGACGACTTCCTGGAGGGAGCAGGAGCAGGCTCCGAACTAGGGGAGCGGTTGGAGACCATTGGCGTTGCCCTGGCGCTGCCCGGGATCGTGATCGCTGTGGGGCTGATCGTGTTCCTGCTCTTCGTCCACAAACGAGGCTCCTCTGAAGAGCGGATGGCCTTACTCCGGGCGCTGGCGGTGTCTGGTCTGGTCGTACTGGTAGGGGGCTTGGTGGAGGTGGTAGGCGCAGTCGCCGTCGGCGGCGGGACCTGGATCGAAGATCTGGCCGACACGTCACGGTCGCCACTGATTCGGCTACTCGCCGGGACCCTGATGACGGTTGGGTTCGTGGGAGTCCGGTCCCCGATCCCGGAGCCATGGCGCCCGGCACCTCGTCAGATCTTCGGAGTGATCGGGGCGGTATCGGGAGGGCTGTCGTTCGCTACCGATGGACACACGATCTCCGAGGGCAACCTCTTCCTCAGCGCGTCGCTCGACGTGATTCACGTGCTGGCGGCGGGAGTTTGGGTGGGTGGGGTCGTCGGCCTGTTCCTGATGTCGTTACGGCGCAGCCGTGGGCTGGAGACGAGTCCGATGGCACCCACCATCGTCAGGTTCTCCACTGTGGCCACCGTCGCCATCGTTGCCGTGGCGGCGGCCGGTGCCGGGATGTCGTTCCTCATCGTCGACTCCATCAGCGACTACTACACGACGACCTGGGGCAAGCTGCTTCTCGTCAAAGTCGGCCTGGTGGTTCTGGCCGGTGGTTTCGGTGCCTACAACCACTATGTAGTGGTCCCTGCTCTGGAGGTCGACGCTTCCGATACCGTGATGCTGGCGCGGGCGAGGAGCACGATCAGCGCCGAGGTGGTGTTGCTGTTTCTGGTCGCCCTGGTCACGGTCTTCCTGGCCGGGGCGTCGGTCAACCAGAACGGTTAGTACGATTCGCCCCATGTTCGGCGGCCCGATGCGTGTCCTCGAGGTGTTTGGAGACTCAGGCGACCTGGGTCGCGGTCACGGCTCGGCGTGCGCCGAGATGATCCGAAAGTACACGAGTGAGCGGATCCGTCTCACGACTCAGGAGAGTTGGAGTGGTGCCGCGGCAGCCAGGGACCTGATTCTGAGTTGTGCAGAGGAGACCCTCGACCACCATGAGCGCTTCTCGGAGAGCCTGTACGGCGAGATGCTGGCCATGGCATCCTCGGCTGGGATCACCCCGCAGGAAGCTGTGGCGGTCGGAGGGTTCACCGACCTCGTAGACGTGGTGCGAAGCCGCGTAGGTGTTGTTGGTGAAGAGCACAACTGCACCGGCATCATCAACCCCAAAACCGGGCTGTTTGCGCAGACCTGGGACATGCACGCATCGGCCGGTGAGTTCGTCATCATGCTGAAGATCGACCCACTGATAGGCCCTGATGCCTTCGTGCAGACCACCGCCGGTTGCCTGGGTCAAATCGGGATGAACGAGGCCGGCATCGCCGTTGGCATCAACAACCTGACCTCGATGGGCCAACCCGGCGTGACCTGGCCGTTCGTGGTGAGGAAGGTCTTGGAGCAGACCGAATTCGACGACGCCATGAAAGTCGTCCTCGACGCCGACCTCGCCGGTGGCCACAACTACTTCCTGATGGGGCCCGACGGGGAAAGCGCCAACATCGAAGCGATGCCGCAGAACAAGCGGGTCACCCGCAGCAATGGCAAGCCGCTGGTTCATGCCAACAACTGCATCCATCCGGAGACCAAAGCCGAAGAGGCGCAACGTCTCGAGGAGTGGGTGGTGAACAGCGACCAACGTCTTCGATTGGGGGAGGAGAAGGCCCACGACCTGGAGGCCTTCTTCGCCGATCCGATGATCTCCCGGCGTGTCGACGACCCCGACGAAGTGGGCACGTGTGGGGCCGTGATCATCGAGCCGGCCGCCCGGACGATGAGAGCCGTCTGGGGTGTGCCCGGCGATCACCCCTGGGAGACGTTCCGGCTCTGAACATCGAGATCGTCAACCTCGAGGCCGATATGGCCGACGCTCTGGAGCGGATCGAGCTCCTCTCGTTCCCAATGGCCAACCCGGACGACCTGTTGACAGCAGACGACATCAGGGCGTATGCCGAGGTCTTCCCGCAGGGCTACTTCGTCGCGATGCTCGATGGGGTACCGGTTGGTCAGGGTGCCGGGATCTACCTGGAATTCGACTTCGACCATCCCCAACACACCATCGCCGAGATCACAGGGGAACATCAGTGTGGCAACCACGACCCGCAGGGCGATTGGTACTACGGCACCGACATCAGTGTTCATCCCGAGCACCGGGGAAAAGGCATAGGGTCGATGCTCTATGAGGCGCGAAAAGACTTGGTGAGAGGTAACGGGAAGAAAGGGATCATCGCCGGAGCGTCGTTGCCCGGCTTCCTCGAGCACAAGGGCTCGATGTCCGCGGCCCAATACGTCGACGAAGTGGTGTCGGGTCGGCTGACCGACCCGACCCTGAGCTTTCAGATCGGTCACGGGTTCGAGGTGCGTGGGCTTCTCGAGGACTATCTGGAGGACGAGGCCGACGACGGCTGGGCGGCCCTGATCGTCTGGGATGCCACATGATGGAGACGATCAGTCTCATAGGTGGTTCGGGTTGGGCGTCGGGCATCAATCTGTATCTCGTCACGTTGATGCTCGGTATCGCGG
>DASUUP010000270.1:0-5770 GCA_036373995.1 Acidimicrobiia bacterium | reverse complement strand
AGGCGGCGAGTCACCCTAGGAGTCGTCTCCGACCCGGGCTCCGATGGCTCTCTTCGTGACTCTGATCTGACCGTCCTCGACTTGGAGCACGGCACTTTCGTCGTCTACCGAGAGCACCCTGCCATGGATCCCACCGATGGTGCGGACCTCGTCGCCGACTTGAAGTGACCCGGCCAGCTCCTTTTGCTGCTGACTGCGCTTACGTTGCGGTCGGATGATCAGGAAGTAGAAAACGCCGACCATGAGGGCGAGAAAGAGCAGAGAGGGCAATGCGCTCGTCCCTTCCTGAGCGAACACGACAGAGTTCACGGTTCCTCCGGGGTGGGGAAATTACGAACGATGAGGTTAGGCCGGGCGTGTCGGCTAGGTCGAACCGTTGCGCCGTTTCTCCGTTACCTCCCGCATGAAACCGGAAAGGTCCCCGTCGACGATCGCCTGCCTGGCTCCGGCCACGAGATCGATGGTGTAGGTCAGGTTGTGGATCGTGAGCAGACGATGGGCGCTCAGCTCGCTCATGCGGATGAGGTGTCGCAGGTAGGCGCGGCTGTAGCGCGAGCAGGTGAGACACCGGCAAGCCGGGTCGAGCGGTGTCTCGTCGCCGCTGAACTCGACGCGGTTGACATTGAAGTCGCCGCCACCGGTCAGGGCACGGCCGTGACGGGCGAGTCGGGTGGGGATGACGCAATCGAACATGTCTGCGCCCCTCGCTATGGCGTCGAGCAACCCGTCGGTGTCTCCAAGACCCATCACGTAACGCGGTCTGTCATCGGGCAGCTCGGCGTTGACGGCTTGCAGAGCCGCGTTCCTCTCGCCCGCGGGCTCGCCCACCGACAATCCGCCTATCGCGATGCCGTCGAAGCCGAGGGCTGCCGTCTGCCGTGCGCTCTCGGCCCGAAGGTCGAGGTCGACACCTCCCTGGACGATGCCGAACAATGACTGGTCGGTCCTGGTGTGTGACTCCAAACACCGCTCAGCCCAACGAAGTGTTCTTCGCATCTGGGTCTCCACCTCTTGACGTGGCGCGGGCAGCCCGACACAGACATCGAGCACCATGGCGATGTCTGGTCCGAGCTGCTCCTGAATCGCAACTGCATCCTCTGGAGTGAGCGTGACCTGCGACCCGTCGTAGACCGAGGAGAAGGTCGCTCCCTCCTCGGTGATCTCCGGCTCGAGTGAGAAGATCTGAAAGCCGCCCGAGTCGGTGAGGATGGGCCGATCCCACCCCATGAAGTCATGTAGCCCGCCCATGTCTGAGATGAGGGCAGCCCCGGGACGAAGCATCAAGTGATAGGTGTTGGAGAGGACGATCTCGGCCCCGACTCCCAGTAGATCGTCGGTGTCCACCGCTTTCACCGCCGCCCTCGTCCCCACCGGTATGAACGCTGGGGTGGCCACCACACCGTGCGGAGTCGAGAGCGTGCCGGCGCGCGCCTCCCCATCTGTCGCAATGCTGGTCCAGGTGACTGCCGGCATCGACCCAGGCTAGGAGTCGTCCCGAAGCGCGTACATCGCGTCGCCGAATGAGAGGAATCGGTATCCGCGAGCAAGCGCGGTCTCGTAAGCCTCACGCCACCGACCACCCATGAATCCGGCGAGCAGCACGAGAAGGGTCGACCCAGGCAGGTGAAAATTGGTGATCAGGCCATCGACGACGGTGAATCGGCTCCCGGGTCGGAGGAACAGATCGGTGCGCCGATCGCCGGCCATCACTCCCCCGGAGCCGTCTGCCATCGACTCCAGGGTTCTCACCACCGTCGTCCCCACTGCGATGACCCGACCAGCCCGGCTCCGGCAGTCTTCGATCGCCTGGCTGGTCACCTCCGGCACCGAGCACCATTCGGAGTGCATCTCGTGATCCTCGACCTGTTCGACGGCGATCGGTCGGAAGGTATCGAGCGAGACATGGAGGTCGACACGAGCGGTTGGGATGCCTTTGTCAGACAGCCGCTCCATCACCTCTTTGGTGAAGTGGAGGCCCGCGGTCGGCGCAGCCGCCGAGCCCGGGTCGGTGGCGAACATCGTCTGGTACCGGTCGGGATCATCGAGGTCACCGATGAAATAGGGAGGCAGCGGAACCGACCCGATCGCGGCAATGGCGACCTCCGGGTCATCGGTATCGAACTCGACTCTCACCCTCCCCTCCTCGGGACCGCTGGCGATGACACCCGTCAACTCGCCGAAATCGACGATTACCCCTGGCCGCAAACGACGGGCGGGTCGCGCCAGAGCATCCCATAACCCGTCAACGCCTCGTTCGAGAAGCAGGAGCTCCACGCGTCCACCCGTCTCGCGTCGTTGACCCACGAGACGCGCCGCCCGCACCCGCGTCTCATTGACCACCAGCAGGTCGCCGGTGTCGAGGAGCCCGGCCAGATCGAGAAATCGGTGATCCGACATGTCCCTAGTGTCGAGGAGCCGGGCATCGTGGCGCGGCTCGATGGCGCTCTGTGCTATCGCCGATTCAGGGAGGTCGTACTGGAAGTCGCTGACCTTCAGAGCAGCGACCCCTGTGCGTGCGCGGGTGGGTCGATGCCGAGATGGTTGTAGGCGTGGGCCGTCGCCACGCGACCTCGAGGCGTCCGTTGGATCAGACCCGACTGAAGCAGGAACGGCTCGTATGCGTCTTCGACAGTCTCTGGCTCCTCGCCGACCGCAATGGACAAGGTGGAGAGACCAACGGGGCCGCCACCGAATTTGTGGATGATGGCGTTGAGTATCGACCGGTCCACTTTGTCCAGGCCGAGATCGTCGACCTCGTACACCTTCAAGGCGTCAGTGGCCACGGCGAACGTGACCGTGCCCGAGGCTCTCGCCACCGCATAGTCGCGCACTCTGGCCAGAAGACGGTTGGCGATGCGGGGCGTCCTCCGGCTTCGCTCGGCGATCAGGTCGGCGGCGTCGGGATCGACCTTCACTTCGATGATCCCCGCGGACCTCTTGATGATGCGGGCCAGGTCTGCCGGCTCGTAGTAGTCGAGCCGTTCCTCGATGCCGAAGCGGTCGCGAAGTGGGGCAGTCACTTTGCCTTTTCGCGTGGTGGCGCCGACGAGTGTGAAACGGGGCAGATCGATGCGGATCGATTGTGCAGTCGGACCTTTTCCCAACACGACGTCGAGTTGATAGTCCTCCATCGCCGGGTAGAGAACCTCTTCGACTGCCCGGGGCAGCCGGTGGATCTCGTCGATGAAGAAGACGTCGTGTGGCTGAAGGTTGGAGAGGATCGCGGCCAGGTCTCCGGGACGCTCCAGTGCTGGACCGGACGTCACACGCAGGCTCACTCCCTTCTCGGCGGCGATGATACCGGCGAGGGTGGTCTTCCCCAGACCGGGAGGGCCGGAGAAGAGCACGTGATCGAGAGAGCGGTCCTCGGCGATCGATGCCTCGAGTGAGATCTGAAGTCGTTCCTTGACCCGATCCTGACCGACGAAATCGGCTAGCTTCTTGGGGCGAAGCGTTACCTCGTCGACGTCCTCGATGGTGGGGCTGAGCAGGCTCTCCTCGCGACTCATCGCTGTTGACCCAATCTCTGTAGGGCGGCCTTCACCTGGGACTCGATCGGCTCGGTGGGGTCGAGATCGCCCACCACCGTGTTGATCTCCTCAATCGAGTAGCCCAGACCTTCGAGAGCCTGTCGAACCCCGCCCATCGACTGGCTGCCGACTACCTCTATCTCGTGTCCGGCGAGCTTGCTGCCCAACTCGAGCACGATCTTCTGGGCTCCTTTCTTACCGACACCAGGTACGACGGTGAGTGCGTCGGGATCCTCGCCATTCACGGCTCTGATGATCTCCTCGCCCGTCATCGATGCGAGCATGGCCATCGCCACCTTGGGCCCCACTCCGCTTGCCGTCAGGAGGATTCGGAAGAGCTCGCGATCGGACTCCACAGCGAACCCATAGAGACTGATTGCGTCCTCTCTGACATGGGTGTGCGTGTGAACGACGATCTCCTCCCCGATCCCGGGGAGGCTGGCCAGATCTCGAGTGGTCATGGCGACCTCATAGCCGACGCCGGCCACGTCGATGACTATCCCTGGCTCGCGGCTGGAAACCAGCACGCCGCGGAGACGACCGATCATCGGGTCACCTCGAGCGGTGCTGCCCTGGCATGGCAGAGTGCGATTGCCAGCGCATCGGAGGCATCTGCGGGTTTTGGCGCGGCGGAAAGCCGCAGGAGTCGAGCGACCATTTGCTGCACCTGGTCCTTGTTAGCCGATCCATCGCCGGTTACGGCAGCTTTGATCGCCGTTGGCACGTATTCGTGGACCGCAAGGTCGGCTTGGGCTGCGGCGAGCAAGACGACCCCGGACGCCCGGCCCACCGAGATCGCCGTCTGCAGATTGCGATTTGTGAAGACCGTCTCCATGGCAATGACGTCAGGTGATGTGTCAGCGATCACCTGGGTGAGTCCGGCATGGAGTTCGGCGAGACGTTGTGGCACGGTGAGCTCGGTGTCGGTTCGGATGACTCCGGCACGGATTGCCCGGGGCGGATGTGATCCCTCGATCAGACCGAATCCGGTGATCGAGAGACCGGGGTCGATGCCGAGAACGAACATATGTTCTGGACGGTAATCGGTGCGGTTGGGGTTGAAGGGTTTCTGACTCGAATAACTGGGGGGCGTCGGCCGCCCTATGTAGGTCGGGGTGGGTAAGACGTCCAGTCGGGTCTGCGGAACACATGCTGCCTGCGGGTGTCACGTGTGATGTGCCAACCCTTCTCGTGAATGAAGATGTGATGCCACCAACAGAGGAGGACGAGGTTGTCGAGATCGGTGGCACCGCCCTCTGACCAGGCGTGGAGGTGATGAATGTGGAGAAACGCGGTGCGGCCGCAGCCAGGGAATCGGCAGTGATGGTCCCGGGCGATGACCTGGCGTCGAAGCCAACCGGGGATCCTGCGTGACTTTCGTCCGATCCCGACGGGAGTGCCGTCGTCCTCGAAGACCAGCTCGACGTCGCAGTCACACGACAGCATCCGAGCCATCTCATTGGAGATGACCGGGCCGGATTCGATCTCGGAAACGCCTGACCCATCCCTATCGAGCAGGGCGATGGCCTCCGTGTGGACGACCACCGTCGGCGGTGTCATCTGACCGTGCGATGTTGCACAGACCTCGACGAGAGCGTCGGCCATGCGCTTGCTCCAGTCGTCGTATTCGCCTGTTTCAGGGTTCTTGGGCATCTCTTTGGCAGTGGCGACGAGACGATCCTCGACCATCTGGGCGTCTGCTCCGTATAGCTCTCCCCGGATTGCCATCTTGCGATGGTGAAGATCCCATTGGGTGGATGTCCACTCGCTCTCGCGCTTCCTGGCCGACTCCTCGTTGCTCGGGGGCCTCGTCCGGGAGGCAAGACGAGCGATGTCAGTGAGATCTCGTCCATCCGCTTCCTCGATGAGGTCGAGCTCGGTCTGAGGAGTCGCAACCTCGGAGAGGATCTCGACCATATCGAGGGACAACTCCCCGACTGCGAACCGCTTCCGTAGTACGGGAAGGTCGGCCAGGCGTCGTGCCAAGCGAACGAGACGACGCCCGTACCCCGCATCGAGCCTAAATCGAGCTGTCAGCCACTGCTGAGGGGTCGGCGAGCCGTCGGCAAGCCATTCTTGGGCCTGGTCGGCCTCGACCAAGAGTTCACAGAAGGAGGCCAACTCACGATTGATACGGGTGGCCACTTCCCCCATCCTGTCCCCGGCTGGAATCTGAGAGGTATCGATCCAGCTCATATCGAACAGTCAACAGGGTGGCTGTGACAGATTCGACCTCGGAA
>DASUUP010000269.1:0-2934 GCA_036373995.1 Acidimicrobiia bacterium | reverse complement strand
TACCGACGTGTCACCACCGCCAGGGCATTGAAGCCATGGACGCCCGTATTCACGCTCGACGGCCACGAGGTCACCACCACATTCGCCAAAGGCAGGTTGTGAGGATCCCGTTCTCCCTCCGTTCCATCCCGGCGCTGGCGTTCGGGGCCTGGCCTGCCCCGAGGGGTGGGTATCTCCGGTCTCCCAGCTGGCGCCGGCGAGTGTGGCAGCCTGCCGTAGCAGAAGCCGGTGTCGGCGACCTGCTACCTCACGAACCACGTCACACGGCAGCGTCGCTCATGGCTGCAGCCGGATCCCCGATCGAGGTGGTGGCGAATGCGCTGGGACACAGCGACGCTTCGATAACGGCGAAGGTCTACCCGATCTCTACGACGAAGATCTGCAGGCCGTCGCCGACCGGTTAGACGAACGCGGTGGTCGTACCCATCGAGCGCACAAGTCGCTGACCTGGACTTATAGTGCGCCCTCGCCAGGATTCGAACCTGGGACACCCGGTTTAGGAAACCGGTGCTCTATCCCCTGAGCTACGAGGGCTTGAAACTACAAACACCCTGGTCAAGTGGCCTTCTCATGCCTCTTCTGGATGTGGAAAACCTCATCTGACTCGGGTTTGGGCCGCACCTGGGCCGCACCGTAACGAGGATCCATCGAATCTGCGAGGTCCTCGAGGTCGTCGTCATTGAGGTGCGAGTACCGGTCCAGGGTGACCTGAGCGGAGGCATGTCCGAGCATTCTCTGAACGGCTTTCACGCTCGCTCCTGCTGATATTGCCAGCGAAGCCGCGGTATATCGAAGGTCGTGAGGCACCCAGATCGCCCAGTTCGCAGTGGGCCACAGCGGGACGCCACACCCGACGGAGGAAGTTCGGCGAGCGAAGCGGGTTCTATCCGGCGACGTGAAGATCAACCCGTCGCCATCGGTGTGCCCGGCGAGTTGATCGGCGAGGAAGCGTGGGATGACAAGAGTCCGGTCACGTTGCTCCACCCGAGCTCGTGTTCGACCTGTCCAGACGCATCGACACGCACGCAGCTTCGATGTCGCGGTCGGCGGAAATGGCCGTGGCGGGGGTTACTGCTGGCCACATCAGGCATTGGTGAGGAGGTCACTTGGCAGGCCCGGCACTTTGGGATCACCCTCCAGATGGCCTGTCGGATAACCGACATGGATCGACCACGCTCGCTCTGCGACTCGCGGAACGACGCCCACGCAGCATTCGATGCCCCCATTTCTCTCTGTGAACGGCCTTTCGCCGGCCAGCATACGAGTTGTGATGATGGGCGAGTTGGGTGGAAATCAGGGGTTCCAGCAGTCGGCCATATCCGAATCGGCGGGGCGATTCATACCACCGCGCATGACCGTCTTGCGGGCGACACAGAACTCGGGTGTCAGCTCGTAGTACGAATGACCAGATCCGGTCGTCACCTCCCAATTCCTCGACCCGAGATCGGTTATCACCTGGCCACCGATGGCATCGCTCCGACGCCACAGATTGAGCCACCTGCCGTCGAGTTGGGCATCCAACGTCGATACGAGACGATCGAGTCCGATCGCCGGGAACAGCGACGGGTAGAGACGCCCGATCTGGGATCCGTAGGTGACGAGAAGCCTCGGGACACGGTTGGATGGGGTGAGGCTCATCGCCACGGCCGAGATGAGAGAGCCTTGCGAGTGGGCGGCGACCACGTCGGGGCGTTCTTCGTCGATGACCGTTTGCAGACGGGTGACCGCGTACGGCCCGTACCCGGGGGGGCCGAGCGGATGGAACCACCGCGGCCAGAATGAGCCCAGGTCCCAGAGAATCCCCACCTGCCTCCGGGAGTCCTGACCGCTCAACAGACCGCCGACTATCGAACGGATTATCAGCACCGATGGGACCGCGACCATCAGCAGTTTCGACCATCCCAACAGCGATGTCGGGTCGAAAGGGATGCCCAAGAGCACTACCAGGTTGTTGGAGTCCTCGACCACCCAGTCTGGCATCACGATGTTGCTCTGTGTGCATCCGGCGAGCTCGCCGGAGCAGCTCCAGATGACCGCGACGAGCGCGAACAACACCCCATATGCCCCGGCGGCCGCCAGCACCATACGCGCCCGCAAGATGCCCCCGCGAGACAGGGAGGTAGACGATTCGTCGCGTCCTCCCATCCACATCGCAACGAGAAAGGTCACAGAAACCACGACCGCCATCCCGAGCATGCCGACAGTCACGAACGAGGCTCCCGGGTCGAAGGTGTCGGAGGTGTTGTCGGCGGTGGTCAGGTACGACTCGACGAGCATCGCCCCCGTCAGGCCGAAGTTGGCGCCGATGAGCGTGGCCACTGCCAGGAGCCCGAGGGGAACCCACCCGGATCGGAGCCGGCTCGAGGCCAACTCCCCGATCAGACCGAGCCCGGCGCTGAGCCCCAGTATCAAAGCGATCTGGAACGTCAGATCGTCGGCCACGTTGGTCGCTGTCACCGAGCCCGACGCCAGTGCGACCAATCCCCATGTCAGGACTACCAGTCCTGTCAGGGGTAGGACGGCAGTCAGCGTCAGCAAGAATCGGTTGGCCGCGAATACACCGGTCGTGAATGCCAGGGAGATCATGGCCAGGGCCGCGACCGCTATCGATGCGACTTCTACGACGCCGCTTCCGACAGCCCGCGCGGCCACCAGCGCGAGCACCGCCATGCCGAAGGCGAGATGGATCCTGCGCAGACGGTGCACGATCGAGTGGATGCTCCACATGCGCAGGCCAACGACTCCGAAGTCACGGCTGGGGTCGTCCCACTCGGGCTCGGCCTTCATCGCCGGTTGCATCGACTCGACTCCGGGCGCGAAGAGAAATCGGAGGCGCTCGCCGACCGTGAGCTTGCGGAAGCTCGACTGTGTCGACAGCAGACCAAGCCCGAAGACGGCCAGAAGGCAAACCGACAGATAGATCCAGAAAACGGC
>DASUUP010000268.1:0-5004 GCA_036373995.1 Acidimicrobiia bacterium | reverse complement strand
GTGCAAGGAGTCGGGGCATTGATCGCTGTCCAAACCGACCGCAGCCAGGCACCTTTGTCACTGCCTGGTTCGCAGCGACGTGTGAGACAATGACTGACAGGTCGCCACGCTCGGCGACCTCAGCCTGGAGGCACCGATGGGAAGCAAGGACAAGGGCGGCAGGAATACCAAAACCGTCGCTGCGAAGAATCTCAAGGAGAAGCGCCTCGACAAGAAATCGAAGCGAACGGCTGCCGAAGCAAAGCGCAGTCGAACGGTCTGATCAGACCCACGAGGCGAGGCGGGCTGACCTGAAAGTCGCCGTGCTGGCTCCCATCTCCCGACGGGTGCCACCTTGCCACCAAACTCGTGGGAGCAGTTTCGCTTCCCTGTAGGCCGAGCGCTTGGTGGCGCCAGATGTGAGGCTGTTCGTCACTACCGATTTGGTTGGGTCGGCTGGTCTGGTGGCGACAGAACAGACCGACGAGTCATCCTCTGGCATCTCGCCGATCCGGAGTCTGTGTCGGTCCAAGACCCAGCTTCATCCTGGGACGCCCCGGTCATCGCTCTACGTGTTTCACAACAATGGTGGGACTGAATGGCGGCCTGTCACCGAGTTCGGTGAGGAGTGTGCGGAGGAGTGTGGCGAGCCGGCCCTGGTCGGACGTCTTGAGCATGCCCACGATGACGGATTGAGCATGGAGCAGGGTGGCGAGAGCGTCTTCCGCCAGGTCCTTGCCGGCGGGAGTGAGACGGACCAGCACACCACGCCCGTCCCGAGGGTTGGGTCGGCGTTCGATCAGCCCGGCCGCTTGGAGGCGATTGAGTCGGACTGTCATCCCTCCGCTCGTCAGGAGGAGATCCTCAGCCAGCTCGGATGGGGTCAAGGGGCCGACGAGGTCGAGCTCGGTGATTGTTTCGAGGTCGCCCCGATGGCTGAGGCCGTAAGCGGCGGCGATGCCGTCGAGTCTCGCCTGAATCAAATGGGCGGCGCGTAGCACCCGAGTTCCGACTTCGAGTGGAGAGAAGTCGAGGTGGGGGCGGGCGGTCCGCCACCGCTCAAGCATGTGGTCAAGACGATCGGTCATTTGCTGTTGCCCATAATGAGCTCGAATATAATTGACCTTTAGCTATACCTCAAGTAATGTCACTAGGTAAGCGAGTGAGGCCCCCCTCCCTCGCCCGAATGCGAAAGCGACCGAGGATCATTAGATGAGCGACACTGGAGAAGAACCGGCGCGTAACCACGCCGCCGAGGCAGTGGCTGATAGCGAAGAGACAGTTTCCGGGGCGGAGCCGCAACAGGTGTTCATTGGGACCGGCCTGTTTTGGGGGCTGATCGTCGGGGTCGTCTTGGCGATAGCAATGATCATCCTGGCGGCCCAAAACACCGGCACTGCCACCGTCTCCTTTCTCGGCTGGGACTTTTCAACCCCATTGATCGTGATAATCCTTGGCTCCCTGCTGATCGGCATCGTCCTCGATGAGTTGTTCGGTCTGATCTACCGGAAGCGCCGCCGGCGAACGCTGCGCGACCGTGACGAGTTGAAGCGCCTGCGATGACACGGAGGCTGGCCAGGATGTCCGGTAGGGCGAGAGAGCTTGGCAGCGAGGCGCTCATTCGATGTGGGGGATGCGGTCACTCTCGTCAGGAGCACCGGGACAGTGTTTCCTGCATAGTCCCCATGTGCACTTGCACCGGGTACCGCTCCATGGACCGGGTGCCTCCTCACGGAGCTGACTTTGAAGCGATCCAGTTCCCCGTCAGGGACGTCATGACCAGCTCACCCATTGGTCTCGGCACCGAGAACGCGTGCTGTGATGCGACTTCAAACGTGGCCGGAGAGTCGACATGCCGGTGACTGTGGACGTCGATGTCTCGGCATATCAGCTGGGGTGGCATGACACCGAGGATGAGTATGTCTTCAAGCCGAAGAAGGGCCTCAACGAAGAGATCATCCGTGAGATGTCGACTATGAAGAAGGAACCCGAGTGGATGCTCGAGTTCCGCCTCAAGGCTTACCGACGTTTCCTCAACAAACCCATTCCTACTTGGGGAGGGGGAGGAGCTCTCGAAGACATCGACTTCGATGACATCTACTACTACATCAAGCCGACCGAGGGTCAGTCGAAGGACTGGGACATGGTGCCCGAATCGATCAAGGAGACCTACGAGAGACTCGGGATTCCGGAGGCTGAACGCAAGTACCTGGCCGGGGTAACGGCTCAGTACGAGTCCGAGGTCGTGTATCACCGCAACCGCGAGGAGCTCGAAGAGTCAGGGGTCTTGTTTTGTGACATGGACACCGCCGTCCGCGAGTACCCCGAGATCGTTCAGCAGTACATGGGCACCATCATCCCGCCAGGCGACAACAAGTTCGCGGCGCTCAACTCAGCGGTCTGGTCCGGAGGATCGTTCATCTACGT
This sequence comes from Acidimicrobiia bacterium, assembly GCA_036373995.1. Classification (GTDB taxonomy): domain Bacteria; phylum Actinomycetota; class Acidimicrobiia; order Spongiisociales; family ZC4RG35; genus JANQRA01. The sequence goes on along the minus strand of DASUUP010000268.1, from coordinate 2,598 downwards.
CCCGCCAGGTGTACACGTGGATCAGCCATTGCAGGCCTACTTCCGGATCAACGCCGAGAACATGGGCCAATTCGAGAGGACGTTGATCATTGTCGACGAAGGCGCCTATGTGCATTACGTCGAGGGTTGCTCGGCCCCCGTCTGGGCAACCGATTCGCTGCATTCGGCCGTGGTGGAGATCGTGGTCAAAGAAGGTGGGCGATGTCGTTACACCACCATCCAGAACTGGTCCAACAATGTCTACAACCTCGTCACCAAACGAGCCGCTGCCTACCGAAACGCCACCATGGAGTGGGTCGACGGCAACCTCGGTTCGAAGCTGACCATGAAGTATCCCGCGGTATGGCTCATGGAGCCGGGCGCACACGGAGAGGTGCTTTCGATCGCCTTCGCCGGTGAGGGCCAGCACCAGGACGCGGGAGCAAAGATCGTCCACGTCGCCCCGGACACCACGTCTCTCATCATTTCGAAGTCGATCTGCAAAGACGGCGGCCGGGCCGGTTACCGAGGTCTGGTGCGGATCGAGCCGGGAGCGACCAACGCACGATCCTTCGTACGCTGCGACGCCCTCATCCTCGATAAGGACTCCAGATCCGATACGTATCCATACATGGAGATCGAAGAGAGCGATGCCGAGATCGGCCACGAGGCAACAGTTTCAAAAGTGGGCGAGGATCAGCTCTTCTACCTCATGTCCCGCGGTCTGACCGAGGACCAGGCTACTTCGATGATCGTCGCCGGATTCATCGAGCCGATAGTCAAAGAACTCCCAATGGAATACGCCGTGGAGATGAACCGGCTCATCGAAATCAACATGACCGCCGCCGGCGCAGTCGGCTGAGACAATCTGAGTTTTCCGCCCCGATCCAAGGCTCGAGGTGGTCTGTTACGGCTAGAGCGTCCTTCGGGGTGATCGCGAGAGACGACAGACCGTCCTGTTGGTGGCGCGAGTCGACTTTGCGGCGCTCAGTTCGCGTCCTGATTTGAGCGTCTCCTCGTCCTCGGCCATCGGTCCCATTTCTGGCCGGCACCCAGCCAAACCCAAAGCAGAAGTATCGCTTTTTCGAACCGAGGCGCAGGTCACAGATGATCAATGTTCAGGCGAACACCGTGGAAGGTGCCAACCCTTCCCGACGATTACCCTGAGCATCTACACCCATCTGTTCGAGGACGCTTTCGACTCTGTGATGGACCGTCTCGATACCGACCAAACCTGGCGCGGCCAGGAGCGGCCCAAACGTTGTTCGAGCTTTCACGGCGAGAATCAAGTCACTGACCAGAATAAGTCCCTGACCAGGGGGTTTAGACAATCGGAGGGGTGTCCGAGCGGTCGAAGGAGACGGTCTTGAAAACCGTTGGGCCCTTTTCGGGTCTCGTGGGTTCGAATCCCACCCCCTCCGCGCTCCGTCGGCCTGTGGCCGGCGCTTAGGGGAGTTTCCTGCGGGATCTCCATTCTGGAAGTATGAAAGTACCGTTCTCCCACAACTGAATCTTGGAGAGGTGGCCGAGTGGTCGAAGGCGCTCGCCTGCTAAGCGAGTAAGGGGTTATAAGCCTCTTCGAGGGTTCAAATCCCTCCCTCTCCGCTGTTGGCTCGAACCGGCTGTGATCGGCACGGTGTCGCCATCGTCGATCGCCCAGCCCTGGAGCTTGGCCGTGTCCCACGTGTTGACGACTTGCTCCGCCGCTACACCTGCTCGTTGCAGCGTGCCGAGCGCATTCGCCACGTTGCCGATCTCCGAGAGGCGGTGGGCGTCTGAGTTTGCCGCAAAGACGGCGCCCCTCTCGGCTGCTTTCTCGATCCATGCCGAGCTGAGGTCGAGACGATCACGGTGTCCATTCGTCTCCAAGGCGACACCGTGTCGAACCGCTGCCTCGATGATTCGGTTCATGTCGACGTCGATGGCAGGTCGGACCCCGATGCGTCTCCCGAACGGGTGTGCCAGGACTCTCACGGCCGGGTGTGAGATGGCCTGCTCCAGGCGATTCGTCTGTTCGTCTCGACTCAGCCCGAAATAGGAGTGCACGCCGGCCACGGCGAAATCGAGGATCTCGAGGGTCTCGTCTTCCAGATCGAGCGAGCCGTCGGCATCGATGTTGAGCTCGGCGCCGTGGAAGATCGCCAACTCGGGGAACCGTCCCCGAAGCCGGTCGATCGTGCCGGCTTGGATGCGGATCTCTGCTTCATCGAGCCCTCCGAACCTGAGCCCTCGAGTGTGGTCGGTTATCAGCACGTACTGGTGACCCTCTGCGATTGCCGCGGCGAACAGCTCCGTTAGAGACAGGCGCCCATCGGGCGATGCCTTGCTGTGCAGATGCAGGTCACCTTTCAGATCCTGGCGTACCACGACCCGGGACCCGACGTCGATCGGCAGAGTCCGCGCTGGTGCCGGGATCAGTGGGAACCCGGACGCGTGATACAGCTCGTGCTCGGTGGGGTAAGCGTCATTGCTGAGATGGGCGAGGTGCTCTTTGGGGCCGGTCATCCCCGCCAATGTGGTTCCCGCTGCCTCCGGCGGTGTCCACACGATTTCGACCGGCGTCCCGGTGTGAGCGTGAGCATGATGTGTGTTTCCGGATCTCTCTGCATCAGCGAGCAC
>DASUUP010000267.1:0-4045 GCA_036373995.1 Acidimicrobiia bacterium | reverse complement strand
GACGAGGACGTCATCGCAGGTGCCAGTCCCGGGCAGGTGTCGTTCGAAGATGTCTCCTTCCGATACGAAGAGGATCGCCCCCTGATCGAGAACCTGAGCATGACCGTCAACCCCGGGCAGATGGTCGCCATCGTCGGGCCGACCGGCGCCGGGAAGACGACCCTGGTCAACCTGATCATGCGCTTCTACGAGCTCGACGCGGGACGGATCACCCTGGACGGGGTCGACATCTCCACTCTTCGGAGGTCGTCGCTCCGATCTCAGGTCGGCATGGTTCTCCAGGACACGTGGCTCTTCAAAGGGACGATTCGCGACAACATCGCCTACGGCCGTCCCGGCGCTTCAGAAGAGCAGATCATGGAGGCAGCCAAGGCAACATTCGTGGATCGGTTCGTCCACAGCCTCCCTGACGGCTACGACACCGTCATCGATGACGAGGGCAGCAACATCAGCGCCGGGGAGAAACAGCTGATCACGATCGCCCGCGCCTTCCTGTCCCAACCGGCCCTGCTCATCCTCGACGAGGCGACCAGCTCGGTCGACACCCGCACCGAGCTCTTGTTGCAGCACGCGATGAGCGCCCTGCGAAGCAACCGCACCAGCTTCGTCATCGCCCACCGTCTCTCCACCGTTCGCGACGCCGACCTGATCCTGATGATGGAAGACGGCCAGATCGTCGAGCGTGGCACCCACGACGAGCTGATAGCCATGGGCGGCGCCTACGCCGGTTTGTACAACTCGCAGTTCGAGGGCCCCGACGTGGGCACCGGCATAGAGGCGGGGGCTGTCGCGACCTGACGATTCCGATATTGCGACGGATGGATGCCGGCCGCTAGCTCACCCACCAGACGTCATATCCACCCCAGGTGACCACAGCCACGACGGTGAGAACTGCCAGCTCCGACAGCTGCTCACCGGCACCGAGGACGTCCCCCGTGATTCCGGAGAACCTCGAGATCGTGATGCCTCTCAACCACAACAGACAAACCGAGGCCACGACCACCGCGGGGCCGAGCCACCATCCTCCGACCAAACCAGAAACGAACAAGCCAGTTGTGATTCCGATCGCCGCCCCCGGGCCGGTAACGCCCAGCACCCCGACCCGGCCCAGACCCTCTTCCCTCGCCGCCGTCGTCGTTGCCATGAGCGCTACCGAAGTGGCACGTCCGAGGGTGTGTGCCATGACAAGGCCGACTAGAGCCGCGGTCGGGTCCATGGCGCCTATGGCCAAGACTCTCCAGAGGATCGAGACGACAATCGCAATGGATCCGTAGGTGCCGAGCCTGGAGTCACGCATGACCTCGATCCCTGACTCTCCAGTCCTGCGCGAGCCCAGAGCGTCCGCAGTGTCGGCAAACCCGTCTTCGTGGAAGGCCCCGGTGACGAGGACCCCGCTGACAACGGCAGCCAGAGCCGCCAGTGGTGACGGCATGATCTGATAGGCGGCGGCATAGACCCCGCCGACGAACGCTCCCACCGCCGCTCCGACCACCGGGAACCACGGGACTGCGGCACGCCCGGGCGGGCCTTCTGCGCTCACAGGAATGCGTGTCAGGAATCCGAGGGCTTCCCGAAGACCGCTCACGTCAGACCGACCTCGTCGAAGGTTGCCACGCGCACCACCGAGTCGGCGGCCAAGGCCAGAAGCGGGACTGCCGCCAGGGCGCCACTGCCCTCTCCGAGCCTCATCTCCAGGTCGAGGATGGGTCTACGACCAAGACGTTCGACGAGACGTCGGTGACCGGGTTCAGCCGACACATGAGCCGGCCAGCAGTGGTCCAGGAAACCCGGTTGGGCGATTTCGAGCGGAAACAGGGCCGCGGCCACGACGTAGCCGTCGATGAGAACGGGGATCGACCTCTCTCTCGCCTCGATGACCGCCCCTGCCATTGCGGCCAGCTCCCATCCACCGAGCTCGCGCAAGATGTCGAGCGGGCCGGTGTCCCCAACCCGGTCGACCGCATCGCCAACCACTCGGGCCTTGTTGGCCACGCCAGGTGGATCGAGCCCGGTTCCAGGACCGACCCAATCCCCGATGTCACCTCCAAGGAGTGCGGCGGCGATGGCGGCGGCCGGCGTGGTGTTCCCGATCCCGATCTCACCGGGAATCAACAGATCCGGCTCACGGAGCTGGGCAACCGCATGTCGCCCCGCGGCAATGGCCGACTCGAATTGTCTCTGTGTCAGGGCCGGCTCGACCCGGATGTTGCCGCAAGGGACACCCCTACCAACGTCCACGACGGAGATGCCGGCACCAACTCGTTGTGCCATCACCGACGCGGTGGCCATGCCTGATTCCAGGGCCTCGATCATGGCACGGGTCACCGATTGCGGATAGGCGCTCACACCTTCAGCAGCGACTCCGTGATCACCGGCGAAGATCACCACCGCTGGTCGGTCGACGGAAGGCCTCGCAGTCTGTTGCCATCGTCCAAGCCAGACGGCCAGCTCGTCGAGTCGGCCCAATGCACCCCTCGGCCGAAGCACTTCGTTGGCACGAGTCTGGACGCTGCTGGCACTCTCAGCATCCCCGGTGATCCGGGATAGACGCTCGAGCTCAACCAGCACCGAGAGTCCCCAGCTCCAAGACCTTTCCCGCCAGGACCAGATAGGCACGCTCCGAGACCGCGGCGAACCTCTGATTCGCCGCCCCCTGGAGATCTCGGAACTTACGGCCAACCGGGTCCATCGGCACGAGCCCGGACCCGACCTCGTTACTCACCACCAGGACCGAACCGCGGTCAGCCAATGCACCCACGACCGCTTCGACTCTCTCCAGGATGGCCCCGTCGTCGTGGTCGACCATGAGGTTGGAGATCCAAAGCGTGATGCAGTCGACCACGAGGAATTCCCCTTCGCCGGCGTCAACGACCGCGTGGAGGAGGTCTCTTGGCGCCTCGATCACGGTCCAGTCCTCGGGACGATCGAGTCGATGGGCCGCGATACGCCGTTCCATCTCGTCGTCGGATGCTTCGGCCGTTGCGACATAGCGTACCGGCCCGCCATGGCCGCGAGCCATCTCGACGGCGAGCTTCGACTTGCCCGAACGGGCGCCACCCGTGAGGAAGATCAATAGTCGATGCCCCGCCTGGCCATGACCCCGCTGTCGTAGGCGTGCTTGACCTTCCGCATCTCGGTGACGGTGTCAGCGATCTCGACGATCTCGGTCGGGGCATCGCGGCCGGTGATGATGACGTTCACGTCGCGAGGGCGGCTAGAGAGCACCTCGATCACCTCGTCGAGATCGATCCAGCCCCAGTTGATCGGATAGGTGATCTCGTCGAGGACGACCAGCCGGTGCTCGCCTCCGCCGATCACGTCAATGGCGCGCTCCCATGCGGCTCGAGCCACCGCCTCGGACTCCTCCATGTTCTTCGAGTCCCAGGTGAAGCCATCGCCGAGCGCCCACCAGTCGATCCCGAGCTGGCGCCCGATCGTCTCCTCACCGACACTCCAGTCGCCCGATTTCAGGAACTGGATGACGGCCACCTTCCAACCGCGGGCCACGGCGCGGATCGCCGTGCCAAACGCTGCAGTCGACTTGCCCTTCCCATCACCGGTGTTGACTAGAAGCAGGGAAGACGCCCGAACATCGCCTTTTGGTGGAGCCTGAGTGGGCGGGGTCTGGTCGGTCATGTCGATCTCCTCACGGGCACGACGATGGGGCCGTCTGTGTCGCTGAGCACCCTGATGTCGGCACCGTAGTGAGCTGTCAGTGTGTCTTCATTGAGCACCTCGCCGGGTGGGCCCTCGGCGACGACCATGCCACCGCTCACCAGGATCAGCCGATCGGCGAATCGGGCAGCCAGCGTCAGGTCGTGTGCCGCGATGACGACGGTGAGTCCCTCCTGGTGTCGCAACTCGTCGATGACCTCGAGGACGTCCACGGCATGACCGACGTCGAGACCGGCTGTGGGCTCATCGAGAAGTAGCACCGGCGCTTCCTGGGCGAGGGCTCGGGCCAACACGGCCCGTTGTGCTTCACCGCCCGAGAGGGTGCGTAACGGGCGGCGGGCAAAGTGGGCCAGATCGAGTTTGGACAGCG
>DASUUP010000266.1:0-3284 GCA_036373995.1 Acidimicrobiia bacterium | reverse complement strand
CGCCGAGGCGGATGTAGACCGAGGAGATCAGCGCTACATAGCCTGGTGATCCGTCGTCCCTGAATCCTTCGGCCCGATAACACAGGGCGGCTTCGTCATCGCCGAGATCGAGGACCCTTATCTCATGGAGCTTGAAGTCGGCCCACGGTTCGGACCTCTCGATCGCGAGGGCAGTCTCGTCCCTGTTCAGAACACCGACCGGGAGCACACATAGTCCTTCGGACGCCATGTGCTCCCGGTAATAGTCACCGTTCCCGGCCGCCTTCCAGAAGCCTTCTTCCAGCTCCAGGAGGCGATCAGTCACGTTCGACGATGGTGACGCCGCCGCTCTCACGTTCGGTCTTTTCGGCGCTCGCGGTCAACATGAGTGTCAACACGAGTCCGACGACACCCACGATCATCAGGATCAGGCCGATTGTGTTGATGCTGAAACCCTCAGCCTCAACGCTCACCGCCCAATAGAGGATGGCGCCGAGCGCCACGAGGAATAGGCTTCCTCCGATTCCACCGGTTCTCACAATCCCTTTCCTTTCGGTCTCGTAACAACCCCGATTACCCGTCAATCGGCCTGATCAAACGCCGCTCAGGATTGGGCGACGAACGTCAGCCCTTCGTCGCCTGGAATCCAAGTCGTGAGGCGGTCCTCGTCGATCTCGACCCGAAAGCCGTCTCCGATGACTGTGAGGAAGAGGCTGTCCTGCGGGGCCACGGCAGGCTCGCATTCGTGCCCGTCTGCAGCAAGATCCGTCATCACAACCTCGGCGCCCGAGACCGTGTATTGGCCGGAGAAAGGGCGACACCCGGTGTCTCCCAGTGCAGAGCCGTCGCTGAAGAACTCGATCGTCGCCGGTCTGTCGCTGATCGGTGAGGAGACCGACTCGCCCTGGATCAATCCGTCGAGAACCCAGACCGTGTTGGCGAGCCCGGACTCGGGCACCGCTTCGATGGCCTCGAAGAGCATCTCGATGTCGTCTCCGCTCAAGGTCAGCTGCCCATCGAGAGAGACGCTGTCGACTCTGGGGATCGCTGTGGCGAACATCGCCTCGGCTTGCATCGTTTCCTCAGGAGAGCAAGCCATCTCGGTCATGGCGAGACCGCTGAAAGTGATCATCGAACCATCGAGCTCGTACGTCCCGCCGTATCCGTTGCACGATGCTGTTCCACTCACCTGCTCATCCCGAAAGGTGATGGTGATGGGATGTGAATCGACAAGGGGGATCTGCTTCCCATCCAATGTGCCCGAGGTCATTTGCCAAGACCCCTCCACGGAGTCGGCGAAATCGGAGCCGAGACAGGCGGTGCCGACCAGCGCGAGCCCGGTGATCAGGGCAACTCTCCACATATCCTGCTTAGACGTTCCACTGGGGTCGTGTGGTTTCACGGGACGAAGGTGACCGCGGCCGCCAGTGAGACTCCGACCCAGAGATGGAGTCGGGCGGTGGCCTTCAGGGCGCGGATGAGGGCGGGGCCATCTGTCTTGGCATATACGATCCTTACCGGGACGGCAGCGAGTGGGACGAGGAAGCCGGAGAAGAGCGTCGAGGTAGGTGTCCAGCCGACGACCCCGAAGACAGCAATCGCCACGAACGCTCCATACACCAGGATGGCGAAAAGCATTCGGGTGCGCTCTCTGCCCATGATCACGGCCAGAGTCCTCTTCCCAGTAGCCCTGTCCGTGTCGATGTCCCGGTAGTTGTTGGCGACGAGGATCGCCGTCACCAACATCCCCACCGGGATGGCCAGCATCCACGCCGAGAGTGGTGCCGTCTCGTTGTGGAGATACCGGGAGCCAACCGTTGCCACCAGCCCGAAGAAGACAAAAACGAACAGCTCGCCGAAGCCGCGATAGCCGTAGGGAATGGGCCCACCCACGTAACCGAGCATCGCGATCACCGACGACAACCCTATGACGAGCACGATCCACCCGGCGATCAGGGTCAGGAAGACTCCGGCGACGATCGCGACGGCGACGGCGATCCAGGTGGCCAACCACATCTCTCTCGAGCTGATCACCCCGAGGGCGACCATCCGGGGCGGGCCCAACCGGTCCTCGGTATCAGCCCCCTTGGACGCGTCCGACGCGTCGTTGGCGAAATTGGCGGCCACCTGGATGGCCAAAGCCCCGATCAGGGCCCAGACAAAGGCCTCCGTGCGGAACACGCCCTCCCCGGAGGCAAGCCCGGATCCGACCAGTACGGGGACGATCGCCGCGGGGAGTGTGTGGATCCGGGCAGCGGTCTTCCAGGCCCGAAAACGGCCCATGTTCAGTAATACCAGGGGAACTTGCCGAAGTCGGGGTCGCGTTTGTCGAGGAACGAGTCCCGCCCTTCCTGGGCTTCATCGGTCATGTAGCCCAGCCGGGTCGCTTCCCCTGCAAAGATCTGCTGGCCGACCAGGCCATCGTCGATCATGTTGAAGGCGAATTTGAGCATCCGTTGCGCCATCGGGCTCTTGGTCGCAACCTCCCGCCCCCAGTCCAGGGCGGTCTGCTCCAGTTCGCCGTGAGCGACGACGGCGTTGACCATCCCCATCTCATGGGCCTCTTGCGCCGAGTAGTCCCGTCCCAGGAAGAAGACCTCGCGAGCCCGTTTCTGCCCGATCTGGCGGGCGAGATACGCGGACCCGTAACCGGCGTCGTAGGAGGCCACATCGGCGTCGGTCTGTTTGAAAATGGCATGTTCCCGCGACGCCAGGGTCATGTCGCACACCACATGAAGGCTATGACCGCCGCCAACAGCCCAACCCGGGACCACACAGATGACCACTTTGGGCATGAAGCGGATCAGACGCTGCACCTCGAGGATGTGGAGGCGCCCGGTGCGCCCCCGGTCGATCTCCTCGCCTTCGGCGTATTTGTAGCCGTCCTTGCCCCTGATCCTCTGATCGCCGCCCGAGCAAAAGGCCCAGCCACCGTCTTTGGGGGAAGGTCCGTTACCGGTGAGGAGTACGCACCCCACGTCTGAGGTCTGCCGGGCATGGTCGAGCGCGGTGTACAACTCATCGACGGTGTTGGGACGGAAGGCGTTTCGCACCTCGGGCCGATCGAAGGCGATCCGGACGACACCGGCGTCCTTGGCCCGGTGATACGTGATGCCGGTGAATTCGAGGCCGGTGACCTCGTCCCAAGCCGAAAGGTCGAATATCTCTGAGACCACGAGGCGAGAGCATAAGCGGTGTGGATCGGGGCCCAACCCAAATCGAGCCCCGCGAACCTGCGAATGGCAGCCCGGCCAGGCACAATCGGGTGGTGATCGAATGGCTGCGCCGGGTCGACCCTGACCTGC
>DASUUP010000265.1:0-4548 GCA_036373995.1 Acidimicrobiia bacterium | reverse complement strand
AACGCAGGGATCCGGCCTCCAATGAAGCAGTTCCATGCACCTTGGCTGAAGCCGATCGACGGGCGTGTCGACTTCGCCTATATCGAAGAGAAGATCGTGCTCGAGGGAGATAGTCGAAGATGGCATCTTCTGTCAGAGGCGTTCGACAGCGACCGGCGTCGCGACATTGCGGCACAACTCGCTGGCTGGATGGTGATTCGGCTCACGTGGAAGATGATCATCGAGGAACCGGAGTACGTCGTCGAGACAGTTCGCCGGGCCCTATCGATCCGAGCTCAGGATTATTCTGGAGGCGCGTGAGCCCACATTTGGGTCCTGGTACCGGAGGTTCGCGAATGCTGCGCTTCTACTCGAGGGCGGGGACCAGGTTGGGGTCGATGGTGACGAAGGGGACCAGGGTGGGGTCGGTGACGCCGGCCCATTCCCAATGCCAGGGCTCTTGTGTCTTCAGACCGCATTGCGCCCAGGCGGGATGCACCCAGCCGAAGCGATAGCCATTGTTCTTGAGCCAGTGGAACTCCTCGTCGTAACAAGTGAGGACTCCCCGGCCGTCCGTGAAGTCGATGGCGCGACCCCAGCCATGGTTGGAAGCTCCGCCTGGGGCCACCGGTGGGCCGCTGCACTCCCTCGCCCGTGTCACCCCGGTCTGGACCTTCTCACCGGTGGCCGGGTCGACCGAGAACTGCGGGGTCTCCACGATCGGGCAGCGTCGCTCGTACGCCGCTTTCTGCTGGCTGTACGTGCGGTAGCAGTCCTCGTACCCGAGGTAGATGCCGTCGTCCCCGGCCGCCTCGAGCATGCGTGCGTAGAGGTAGGCAGCGTCCCTCTCCAGGACACACCCTCGGACGCTGAGCAACCGGTCGGGGTCCATGCGACCGTTGACATAGCCGTCTACTTCGAGATCGATGGAATAGGCCACGGTACCGGCGGGGACGTATTCAGGCTCCTCCCCCGGCCCGAGGCTGGCAATAAGGACCACCAGTAGGGCAAAGATCTTCGGCATGGGCGCGTTCAGGACAAGTACACATCGGTGGGTGCGCCCACCCCCTTGAGTGGGTTTTCGCGACTATTCCTGGCCGGCCATCTCCACCGGAGGTGCGTCCGGGGAAGAGATTCCCTCGAAGGTCAGTTCCTCGTTCTCCCCATCGAAGTCGACGAGGATCGTGGTCCCGGCCTTGAACTCGCCCAGAAGCACACGTTCCGAGAGCGGGTCCTCGAGAAGACGCTGAATGGCACGGCGGAGCGGTCTTGCCCCGAGCTCCGGATCATATCCCTCGGTGCCGAGGTACTCCTTGGCAGTGTCGGTGAGCGCCAGGTCGAGCTGCTGGCTCGACAGCTGCTCTCGCACCCGGGTGAGCATCAGGTCGACGATCTGCTTGAGCTCGTCCATCTCCAACTCGTGGAAGACGATGATCTCATCGAGTCGGTTGATGAATTCGGGCCGGAAGTGCTTCTTGAGCTCTTCGGTGACCTTCTCCTTCATGTGCTCGTAGTTCATCTCTTGGTCTGCCATGTGGAATCCGACCGACTTCTTGTGGAGGTCGCGGGTTCCCAGGTTCGATGTCATGATGATCACGGTGTTCTTGAAGTCCACCGTGCGACCTTGGGCGTCGGTGAGGCGCCCCTCCTCGAGAATCTGGAGCAGGGTGTTGAAGACGTCCGGATGTGCCTTTTCGATCTCGTCGAAGAGAACCACAGAGAACGGCTTGCGTCGGACGGCCTCGGTGAGCTGTCCGCCTTCGTCGTATCCGACGTAGCCGGGGGGCGACCCGACGAGACGGCTGACCGTGTGCTTCTCCATGTACTCGGACATGTCGAGCTGAATCAGTGAGTCCTCCTGGCCGAACAAGAACTCGGTGAGGGCCTTGGCCGTCTCGGTCTTACCGACACCTGAGGGTCCCAGGAAGATGAACGACCCGGAAGGACGACGGGGGTCCTTGAGACCGGCTCGGGTGCGACGGATCGCCTTGGAAACGGCCTGGATGGCATCGTGCTGACCGATGATTCGCTTGTGCAGCTCATCTTCCATGTGAACGAGACGGGCGGTCTCCTCTTCGGTGAGACGGTGGACGGGGATGCCGGTCCATTGCGCCAGGACTTCGGCGATCTCCTCCTCGTCGATCACCCAGCCCGCGTCGTCGACGCCGGACTCGTGCCCGGCACGCTCGAGCAGCAGCGACTGCTCCTCGTCACGCAACGAAGCTGCCCGTTCGTAATTCTCGCTGCCGACAGCCTCGGACTTGTCCCGACGGACGCCGGCGAGCTTGCCGTCGATCTCCAGGATCTCGGGAACGTCGCTCTTGCGGTGGATCCGCATCCGCGAGCCGGCCTCGTCGATGAGGTCGATGGCCTTGTCTGGCAGGAACCGGTCAGCCAGGTAACGGTCGGCGAGGTTGGCCGCCGAGACGATTGCCTGGTCGGTGAAACGCACCGAGTGATGGGCCTCATAACGGTCCTTCAAGCCCTTGAGGATCTCGATGGTGTCCGTGAGCGAGGGCTCTTCCACCTGAATCGGCTGGAAGCGCCTTTCGAGGGCCGAGTCCTTCTCGAGGTACTTGCGGTACTCCTCGAGCGTCGTGGCACCGACCGTCTGCAGCTCGCCACGAGCCAGCATCGGCTTGAGGATGGATGCGGCATCGATGGCGCCCTCGGCGGCGCCAGCGCCGACAAGTGTGTGGATCTCGTCGATGAACAGGATGATGTCGCCTCGGCTCTTGATCTCCTTCAGGACCTTCTTGAGACGCTCCTCGAAGTCGCCGCGGTAACGGGACCCGGCGACGAGGGCACCGAGGTCGAGGGTGTAGAGGTTCTTGCCCTTGAGGTTCTCGGGGACTTCCTCGGTGACGATGCGCTGCGCGAGCCCTTCGACGATGGCGGTCTTGCCGACGCCGGGCTCACCGATGAGCACAGGGTTGTTCTTGGTGCGGCGGGAGAGGATCTGCATCACCCGCTCGATCTCGCGAGTACGACCGATGACCGGGTCGAGCGACCCGTCCCGGGCCGACTGCGTGAGATTGCGGCCGAACTGGTCGAGGACGGTCGATCCCGAAGAGCTCGACTCTCGACCTCCCGCCCCGGCCGTCTTGGGCTGCTGCTCCTCTGAGCCCCCGGGGCCGGAGAGAAGTTGGATCACGGTCTGGCGCACCTTCTGCAGCTCGGCTCCGAGCTGCTGAAGCACCTGCGCAGCCACACCTTCACCCTCTCTGATCAGGCCGAGCAGGATGTGCTCGGTCCCGATGTAGTTGTGGCCGAGTTGGAGGGCCTCACGCAAGGAGAGTTCCAGGACCTTCTTGGCCCTGGGAGTGAAGGGGATGTGCCCGGACGGGGATTGCTGTCCCTGTCCGATGATCTTGACCACCTCGTCGCGGACGGAGGCGAGGTCGATGTCGAGAGACTCGAGCGCCTGTGCAGCTATTCCCTCGCCCTCATTCAAGAGACCCAACAGGATGTGCTCGGTCCCGATGTAGTTGTGATTTAGGAACCGGGCTTCTTCCTGGGCCAGTACGACGACCCTTCGGGCCCGGTCAGTAAAGCGTTCAAACATTCGCTACTCCTGAGCCTGGCATATGCGATTTTAGCATCGGCTGGGGACACACCTTCATCTCACCTATCGGCATCTTGGTGCTCATAGTTCGCCCCTTTCGAGATTGGGTGCCTCCCATGACGTAATACCATCGTCACCAATGGAAGACCTCCAAAGTCTTGTCGGTATTCCCCGAATCTGGGAAAAGCTGAATGTGGTCGAGGAACGTCTCCTCGAAGCGTCCACCGCAGATGATCCCTATCTGACCAAGATCGCCCAACATCTCCTGCTGGCCGGAGGCAAACGTTTTCGCCCCCTCCTCGCCCTGCTCGCCGCCGAACTCGGTGACGCAGACAACGGCCGCCCGGTGGAAGCCGGTGTGTCCGTCGAGTTGATCCACGTCGGCTCGCTCTATCACGACGACGTCATCGACGAGGCGGACACACGTCGTGGCGCCACCTCGGCCAACGCCAACTGGACGAACACCGTCGCCATCCTGGCCGGCGACTTTCTCATGGCTCGGGCGTCAGAGGTGGCCGCCACCCATCTCAGTCAGGAGTCCGTGCGGCTGCTTGCCGCCACCTACGCCGAACTGGTCGAAGGACAGACTCGTGAGTTACAACTCACAGACGACCTCTCACATTCCCTCGACGACTACCAGCAGGTCATCGGAGGCAAGACGGCCTCGCTCATTCGCACCTCGGCACGGCTCGGAGCGATGGCGGCGGACGCCGACAAGAAGACCGTCGAGGCGTTGTCCACCTGGGCATTCGAGGTAGGGATGGTTTTCCAGATCGCCGACGACGCCCTCGACCTGGTGGCCGACGAGGAGACCATCGGGAAACCCGCCGGATCGGACATAAGGGAAGGGACATTCACCGGCCCGGTGTTGCGAGCCGTCGGGGGCCCGGATGGCGAGAGGGTCAGGGAACTGCTCGGGTCAGGCCGCCCCTACAGCGATGGGACAGTGGCCGAGGTAATCGACTTGGTCCGCGACGGAGGCCACATCGACACTGCATTGGACA
>DASUUP010000264.1:0-4162 GCA_036373995.1 Acidimicrobiia bacterium | reverse complement strand
GTCCGTGACCTTCGGGCATGGTCCATTAGGGCACGGCCGATCCCCTGACCCTGACGGGCGGGGTCAACGAAGATGCCGCCGACCTCATTGCCAACCAACGAGATGAAGCCCACCACCCGCCCATCTACCTCGTAGACCGCGGTCTCAGCGTTGGGAAGCCACCTCTGAACGATCTCTGATCTCTCCTCCTCCAAGAAGGATTCGCTCAGAAATGGGTGAGCGACCAGCGACGCCCGATACCAGACGTCAACGAGGTCATCGGTGTCCCGACTTGTGTAGGCACGGATCATCTCCGGAGCCAAGCTAGGCAACCACCGAAGGGAGACCCAGCGATGTTATGCGGCCCCTTGGTACAGGAGTGAGAACCGCAGCGTGTTGATCAGTCCATGGGCGATGATCGTGACCCAGAGGTTCCGCCCGCTTCGCAGGTAGACCCACCCGAACAGGACACCGAGTGCTCCGTTGCTGAGGACACCGACAGGGCCCTCGGTTAGGTGGACTCCGCCGAAGACGACGCCGCCCAGCACGACCGCTGTCCACGAGCCGAGTCCGGCGTGGTCGAGCAGGCGGGTGATGAAGAAGGCTCGGTAGAACAGCTCCTCCCCGAAGGCGATAGTGGTCCACGACAGAACCACCATGAGGAGGAGCAGCGCCGGGTTGTTGTTCAGAGCGTCGAAGCGACTTTGATCGACTGTTGCGTCGGTTGCGCCCAATGCATCGAGGATGCCGAGGGCAATCCATTGGGTGGCGACGAACACCACGACTCCCCCTGCGGCAACGGCAACCCCCAACCCTGCCGTCTTGGCCCACCTCTCCGGAGCGCTCAGCCCGAGGGCTCCCCAACTCGAGCCCTGACGGTGGAGGATGTAGCCGCCCAACATGATTGCCGTCAGGTATCCGAGGTTGACGACAGCCCCGCCGAGCAGGGTGTCGAGACCGACGGAGGCTCCCAGCACCCCCAGGACGACGATCGGCGAGGCGACGATCCCGATGTCCCGGAGAGCATCCGGTCTCGCGAGCTCTCCTCGCAGGGTCTCCGAGGTCATGTGAGCTTTGCCCGGACGGTTCGGAGCAGCTCGTCGCCGGTAAGGCCGAGACGTCGAGCCTCCGTGACCAGCAGGTCGACGTACTCGGTCAGGGTGAGACGGTCGACGTGAACGTCGGGCGCAATCGAAGTGCCTCGGCCAACCCTCGACACCACCAGTCCCTCTTCGGCGAGCTGGCGGTAGGCACGTTGCACCGTGTCGAGATTCACGCCGAGTGCCTGGGCCAAGTCACGCCCGGCAGGCAGCCGATCACCCGGAGTGATGTCGCCTTGCATGAGGGCGCGGCGCACCGCGCTGGCGATCTGGAGGTAGAGGGCCCGGTCGTCGCCTTCGGAGAGTTGGATCAACATCGGGTTGCTCTCACTCCCCGGCCGGCTCGTCGCGACTGGCATCGGCGCGAAGGTCGATCAGTGTGTTGACCAACCCCGCCGGAACCTCGGGTCGGTCGAGCGTGACCACGAATTTCGCCTCATCTCTTCCCGTCAGCACGAGCGCCGCACCGAAACGGGTAACTATGGAGATCGTGCGCCGCCGGGCGCGCCATCCCCATCCATACAGGCTCATCGGCGCAACATGTCCCACCCCGGCGTGAGTGATTTCTGTCAATGGCACGTGCACACGTGGCCAGCCGAGCGACCCCCGCACCACCAGCCCTCCTGGGCCCACCGTCACGGAGTAGCGAAGAGAAGCCAGGACGGGGAGCCCGGCGAGAAGGAGCAAGAGTGCGGGGATGCCGCCGATCAGAAACCACAGGAGAACGGCCGTCGTGACGACGACGAGCAGGGCGACCTGCATGGCCAGCGAGCTCGGCGTCACCCCCTGCCACACAGCAACCGACTCGACGACATTGGATCGCGGAGCCCCAGCCGGCGGCCGGGCCACAGGCACGGGAACGGCGATCCGGGGTGCGAGGGCAACTGCGACGGCGCCCAGAGCGAGCGCAATCGTCACCGGTAGGACGAGGGACGACGGGGGCAGAATCGCCGACACAGCATCATCCTGTCCGATATTGGTTGAGAGGATGGCCAGTGAGACACTGCCTACCAGGGCAGCCGAGAATGTCGGCACGGCTGCCTGGAGACGTGTCCCAACCATGGCGGTGGGCGTGCCCCTCACCGCGGCGATCAAGAGGGCCGTCACCAAACCCTGGCAGCCCACGATCCATGGCAGCGCCAGTCCTCGAGAGAGGAACTGGTCCGGGCTCCCATCCGGGGAGAAGTGGATCGCAACCGGGTCGGGCAAGGACGCCAACATGAACCAGACGATGGCGCCCGTGACGATCACCACCAACACGGGCAACACAATGACGATCGCTCCTCGGCGTGTCTCGGTAGTGACCATCAACAATGACTGTATTGAGTCCAGTCAATCTTGTCAATCCAAGGAGGACCAACCAGAACGATTCACTTGGATGGACCGAGAACGACAGCGCGGGGAGTAACCATGCAACCCAACGAGATCACCGAAGTTCTGAACAGACCGATCAGTCAGGAACTGTTGGCCCGCGACCTGACCCGCTTGACCGCACTAGATCGGCATGTCCTGATTGCTCCCGGGGTCCAATGTCTCCCGTCGATGCCTGAGGCGCCTCCATCTACTCTGATCTCGCACCCCAAGGGAGATATAACTTGCCCGAATACCTACCCGACGTATACACCGATTTCCGTCACGCCTACCCGAACGTGGCGCAGGCCCTGGACGCCCTTGGGGCGGCCACCGGGGCGGCTGGGCCACTGGAGGAGCGAGCCCAGCGGCTCGTCAAACTGGGCATCGCCATCGGTGGGTTGGCGGAGGGAGCGGTCCGGTCCAATACCCGCAGGGCCCTTGAGCTGGGGATCTCGGCCGACGAACTCCGCCACGTCGCTCTCCTGGCCATTACCACCGCCTCCTTTCCCACCGCAATCGCCGGGCTCTCCTGGATAGAGGAGGTATTGAAGACCGAGGCCTGAGAGGCAGCTGCCCACAGCCGCGGCTCTGCAGCAGGGTGCGGAACCGCAGATGAACCTCCTGCTCGGAGGGTGGCGACCGACAGGCCATCTGATGCCGTCGACTACGGTTGGGATAGTCCACAAGCCGAGGATGACAATGGTCGAGGCATATGTGCTTGTTCAGACCGAGCAGGGAAAGATGGCTGAAATCGCCCAACGTCTGGCTCAGCTCGACTCGGTGAGCGAGGCCAGCGTCGTGACCGGGCCATACGACGTGATCGCACGGGTCGTGGCGGACGACATCGATGCCATCGGCAAGCTCGTCGTCTCCGAGGTCCAAACTGTGGGCGGGGTGACCCGAACGCTGACCTGTCCGGTGGTTCGTCTCGAATAGCTATCCAACCACCCTGCGCTACGGCTTGGAACGTATTGAGATCCGACGCCAGCCTTAGAACAAAACACCAGTTACGGGCGAAGAACGACCATTTCGTGAGGTGCGCGAGATCGGCACTCAAGCGTGCAGTGTTCGGCTGGGTGAAGAATCAGTCGGTTGGCCCAGAGAATCCGATCAACACGCCTCCTGGAGTCCTGACCATCGCGACGCGGACTCCCTCCATAACCGTCGTAGGCGGGTCGACAGACTCAGCCCCCGCAGCGAGAGCGGCCTCGTAAGCCTCGTCCGTGTCCTCGACGTGGACCGTCGGCGTTGAACCGGGAGACTCTCCTGCAGCCACACCTCTTATGCCTCCGCCCCCGGACTCGGAAAACGAGAAGAGGTGATAGTCACCGGTGGGCGTCCGAAAGGGGTCTTGGAATCTCCACCCCAAGACCGACTCGCACCATTCACGCGTAGCCTCAGGGTCATCGCTTGCCATGTCCGTGTGGGTGATCCAGCCGTACAGACTCTTGGTGAACTCGTGTGATGGCTCTTCCGTCATCACAGTCTCCCTTCGCGGGCGAGAGTGCGACATACCCCAAACCAGGTCGTCGTCACACATGGTTGGGGCATGACAGCGCAGACCACAAGATCCCGGGCGGAAGCGCACATATTTGAGACCGCCCGAGAACGAACGGCACTTCCCGGATCGGCTGTTCGAGGATGTCATCGAGAGCGCCGGGCGGCGTCAGCCATCGGAAGCATGTGGCGCATCCGGTGGTGGGACCCCGTCGGGCCAGGCGGCGATGCAC
>DASUUP010000263.1:0-7291 GCA_036373995.1 Acidimicrobiia bacterium | reverse complement strand
TCACGACGTCGCCGAAGATGGCAAAGATCACCCATATGAGGACGATGCCACCCCCGACCCAGAAGGTGAGTGAGCGGCGGAGGACCCGCCAACGATTGGAGCGCGAAATGCTGGTGATCGCCATCAAGAGAGCCTGATTCTCGGGTTGAGCCAGGAATAGGCCAGGTCGGCGAGCAGCATCGAGACTTGGAAGGCGGCGCCTACCACCAGGACACCTCCGGCGAGCAGGGGAAAGTCGGCTGTGCGCGCGGCGTCATAGAGAAGCTTTCCCACTCCCTGATAGGTGAACAGGACCTCCACGACGACCAGACCGCCGATGAGATAGCCGACCTGGGAGGCGATGACGGCGATGGTGGGGAGGAGGGCGTTGCGCAGGACATCGCGGCGGATCACGGTCGAACGCGGTAAGCCTTTGAGGATCGCAGTTCGGGTGTAATCGGCATCGAGGGCTTCGATGACGCCGGCCCGGGTGATCCGGGCGATATAACCGAAAAGCACCAGCACCAGTGGTATCGCCGGCAGGATCAAGAATCGCATCTGGGTCAAGAACCCCGACCCCGCCGGGGCATTGGCTGTGCCAGGGAGCCAACGGAGAAACACAGCGAAAACGATGATGAGCACGATCCCGGAAACGAACTCGGGGATAACGGTGGCAGAGAGTCCACCAACAGTTATGAGCCGGTCGACAAAAGTCCCCCGCTTCAGCGCGGCGATGATGCCTCCCAACAGTGACAGCGGGACCACGAGCACAAAGGCCAGGGCAGCCAATTTGAGTGAGTTGACCAGTGCGCGGCCTAGCAGTTCGGAGACGGGCCGGGAAAAAGAGATCGAGAACCCGAGGTCGCCTGTAACCGCTCTGGTGATCCAATCCCAATATTGCACCAGGAGCGGACGATCCGTTCCCAGCCGTGCGTTTAAGGCATCAACCGCCTCCTGGGTGGCGAATGGGCCCAGTACGCGTCTTCCGACATCTCCGGGCAAGACCTGAGTGCCGATGAAGACGAGCACACTGAGCAGCAGGAGGGTGATCAGAGCCAGCCCGATCCGACGCAGGACAAACCGTGACATCAGCGCGTTACCAGGAGAGCCCCCGGCTGGTCGGGAGCTCTCCTGTGTCGATCATTGCTCAGCCGCTGAAACGAGCATTGAGGATATCGAAGTGCCCCATCCCGGTGGTCACCAGACCTTCGAAATCGGCGCTCGTGACCGAGATAAAGTCGAGGAAGTAAGGCACCGCATACGGGATCTCCTCATTGAGCAGGGTCTGGATCTGTCCGGCGAGATCACGCTGAGCACCCAGGTCGAGCTCGGCGTTGAACTGAGCGAACAACGCGTCGTAGTCCGGATTGGTGTAGTGCGAAGCATTCCACGTGCCATCGCTGAGCAGCGGCGCTGCCAGATAGACATGGGGGACACCGCGGTGACCGTAGTTGACGATCCCCATTGATCCCTGCGCCGCCAACCATTAGTCGGCGTAGTAGGTGCCAGTGTCGTAGACCCCGACCTCGAGGTTCACACCGATCTGCGCCGCAGACTGCTGTATCAATTGTGCCAGTCCCTCCACCTCGTTGAACGACACCGCGTCGAGAGGGGCGGTGAAGCCCTCCGGGAATCCGGCATCGGAGAGGAGTTGCCGCGCCTGGTCCAGGTTGACCTCCCGCTGCGTCTCTGCACCCGGGTTGTACATCGGGTAGCCCTCCCAAATGGGATGGTCGTTACCCACGACGCCAAAGCCCCCCAGCAAGCCTTCGAGCAAGACGGGACGCTCCAGGCTCAATGCCACCGCCTGCCTGACTCGAGGATCGTCGAAGGGAGGCGCCGATGTATCGAAATAGACCTGACGGTGCTGGGCTGTGGAAATGTTCTGGATGATTGCGTTGTCATCACCGACGAGGCTGTCCGCCGCAGCGAATGAGATGCTGTGGATTACATCGATACGGCCCTCCTGGAAGGCGGTCACGGCTGCCGCATCGTCGGAGAAGAAAGTCACTTCCATACGATCGGGCTGGGCACTGTTGTCACCCCAGTAATCCTCGTTCTTGACGTATGTGGCTGATACACCCTGGTCGTAACTCTCCATGATCCAGGGTCCGGAGCCGGGGAAGTCCTGCTCGTATGAGCCCTCGGAATAGTCCTCCCAGAAGGAGGCGGGGAGAATCGCGGCGTTGTAATTGTCCGAGCTCACGAAGAAGGGGAACGACCCGTTGGGCTCGTCGAGTTGGAACTCAACGGTGGATTCGTCGACGGCTATGGCGTTGCCGGCGGAGAATCCAAACGTTCCGTAGGCAGAACCGGCGTTTCCCTCAGGCAGCGGACCATTGAAGGTCGCCGCCACATCCTCGGCAGTCACCGGAGTCCCATCGTGAAAGGTGGCACTTGGGCTCAGGCGGAACGTCCAAACGTCGCCTTGGGCATTTGGCTCCCAAGACTCAGCCAGGACCGGAACCGCGTTCAGATCGGTATCGGAAAATACCAGGTACTCAGCCGTTTGACCGTACAGCGCCAGGCGGGCCTCGTCGTTGATGAGGACCGGGTCGATCGCACCTGCCAACTGATTGACGGCTACGCGCACAGTCACGGGGCCGGCGGCAGCAGTCGTCGATGGGGCGCCACCGGCAGCCGTTGTCGTCGTGGCACCAGCAGCGGCGGTCGTGGTCGAACCTGCCGTCTCCTCGGCGCAGGCCGCCAGCACCATTCCCATCACCGGGAAGGAGAGCCCGAGCAGCGATCCCTTCCTCAGGAACTCGCGTCGGGTGATCTTCCCGTATTGGACCTCATCGATAACATGGTTTTGGAGGGGTGTCGACCGTCTCCTGATGGCATCGACTCTCTCCAGTTGTGCACGTCGTCTAGATCTATCCATCGGAATTCCTCGCCTTCTTGGCCGTCGTCGGCTCGGATCGAGCCAAACACGATCGCCGACAACCCTAACCCTGGTCGCCTGTTGCGTGTCGGGGCGACTTAGGATCGCCGCTTCAGACGCAGCCAGGTCGAGAGCGCTTTGACCAAGATCCTCAATCGAGCCGACAACCCGAGGGCTTGGAGAGTGCCCGCCGTCTGGCTTGGAGCCGAGCGTCTTCGAGCGGACGCGATCATCGAAACGACCAGAGGGCACATCACTGCCATACTCGAAGGGTCGACCGGCTCCGCCGGCCGGCTCGACGGGATCGTCCTCCCTGGTCTGGTCAACGCCCACTCACACGCTTTTCATCGACTGCTCCGGGGGCGCACCCATCGTCAGGGCGGCGACTTCTGGCTCTGGCGAACGAGGATGTATGAAGAGGCCGCCCTGCTGACCCCGGAGAGTTACGAGGACATCGCGGCCGCGGTGTACATGGAGATGGCCCTCGCCGGCATCACCACCGTCGGCGAGTTTCACTACGTCCACCATCAGCCGGGCGGTGTCCCGTACGACGATCCGAACGAGATGGGTCATTCGCTGATCAGGGCCGCCCGACGCGCCGGCATCAGGATCTGCCTTCTCGATGCCGGCTACTTCAGGTCCGGGTTCGACGAGCAGGAGATGCACCCGCTACAGATCCGGTTTCGCGACGACTCCGTAGACGACTGGCTGGATCGGGTGCAAGACCTTGCCACCACGTACGCAAACGACGATGACGTTGTCGTGGGTCTCGCACCTCACTCGGTCCGGGCAGTGCCCCGAGAAGGGCTGAGCCGTGTCGCCGAAGTGGTCGATGAGTCCACACCCGTCCACATCCACGTCTCCGAGCAGCCGACGGAGAACCAGGATTGCCTGGAGGCAACGGGTATGACACCGGTGGGGCTGCTGGAGACGTCCGGGCTCCTCGGCCCGATGACGACCCTCGTCCACGCCACTCATCTGAGCCCAGAGGACGTCGCCGCCATCGGCAAGTCTGGGAGTGGAGTCTGTTATTGCGCGACGACCGAGCGCGACCTCGCCGATGGTCTGGGACCCGCGGCCGAGCTGCACACGGCCGGGGCACATC
The DNA here is from genome assembly GCA_036373995.1 of Acidimicrobiia bacterium. GTDB lineage: Bacteria > Actinomycetota > Acidimicrobiia > Spongiisociales > ZC4RG35 > JANQRA01. The sequence continues at coordinate 3,323 of DASUUP010000263.1, read as the reverse complement.
TCTCGGTTGGGTCCGACTCGCACGCAATCATCGATCTCTTCGAGGAGACGAGAGGCATCGAGTTGCATCAGCGTCTCCTGACCGGCAATCGCGGTGTGATGGAGCCTCGTGCCCTCATGGATGCCGCCACCACCGGCGGATCCCGCACGCTCGGGTTCGGGGCCGAAGGACTGACGGAGGGCGCCGCGGCCGACTTCGTGGTGATCGACCTCGCCAGCCCTCGCCTCACAGGTCTCGACCCGACCAACATTGACGGGATCGTCTTCGCCGCCTCCGCCGCCGACGTAACCGACACTTTCGTCGGGGGAGACCGCATCGTCGCCGACCGTAACCATCCGGGATGGGATCAGGCGCGCCCGTTCCTGAAGCCCTCCCACCCGTAGCCGCAGCCTGTCTTTAGGCTCGGCTCATGGGCAGACGCATCACCTGGCTACTTGCGTTTGCATTGACACTCGCTTCCTGTACCGGAGAATCCGCCGAAGAGACGACGACCACATCGGCGGCGCCCACGACGACAACCAGCACGGCGCCGGCGATCACAGACCCTGGCCGTCTGGTGATCCTCGACGGTGCCGGTGACGTGGTCGTGCTCGACCCCAACGGCTCGAACCGGACCCAGGTGACCGACGACGCTGGTGCATCTGCTCTCTACACCCAGCCCATTTGGGCGCCGGATGGCCAAAACGTGGCGTTCGGACAGGTCACGGCCGACGGGTTCTCAGTCGGGCTCCACGACGTCGCCGGAGCAGAGACAACGACCATCACGACCAGAAACCTCCCCTTCTACATGTCCTTCTCCCCCGGCGGCGACCGGCTGGGCGTGCTCCACAACGGGTCGACCGGCATCGACTTCAATCTCGTCGACGTCGAGGCAGGAACCATCGAGCGGGTCGACGCAGGGGCGCCCTTCTACTTCTCGTGGAGCCCGGAGAACGACTTCCTGGTGACCCACGTCGGTGTCGATCGGGTGGAGACAATCGACGGAGACGGCGAGAAGACGACTCTCGAGCCCACCGGCCCCCAATATCTGGCCCCGCAGTGGACCTCACAGGGGGTCTTCCATGTCGTGGACGACACCCTCGTCGTCGAAACCCAGGACGGGACCAGAGGTGCGGTCGCGGGTGTCTCGGGTCTGACGATGTTCGTGACCAACCCGAACGGCACGCTCGTCGCCATGCAGTCGACCGGCGACGGAGGCGCCATCGAGGTGGCTCTATCCGATCCGCCGACGATCCCGGCCAACCGGGTCGTGGTCGTCGACGCGACCTCCGGCGATGTCGCAGAGGTGACCGAAGAGCTGGCACTCGGCTTCTTCTGGAGCCCCGATGGGGAGAAGCTGCTCACACTGGTGCCCTCCGAGCGGAGCGTCATACCCCGGGTGTGGGTGTCGGACGGGACCGTCAGCGACTACCCGAGCTACATACCGCCCACTGCGATGTTGCAGGACACGTTTCCGTTCTTTCCCCAGTACGCACAGTCGTTGAGCTTCTGGGCGCCAGACTCATCGGCCTTCGCCTACGCCGGTGATGTTCAGGAGAGACCGGGCATATGGATTCAGACCCTCGGCGAGGAGGGCCCTCAGATGGTGGCCGGAGGCAGATGGGTAGCCTGGTCGGGCCCGGCAAGCTGACACTCAACCGGAGCGGACTATCAGGTAGGCCTCGTCGTTGAACCAGACACCGCCGTAACGCTCCAACACCGACTTCGTTGCAGGCACGTAGACACCCGATTGCATCGCATCCGCCAATCGCTCCTCGTCGATCTGTGCCACATAGGCGGCGGCGTTCCAGGCGGCCAGCGTCAACCCCGTGCCGATGTGCTCGGTTCGCTCGGACGGCATCGCGTGCAACTCGTACCGGAATATGGCCTCCTCGTCAGTCAGCTCGGGAAAGAGGAGACTCCCGTCACCGGGTTGGTCGAGCTGTCTCCTCGCTGCTGCGAGAAGCTCGGCCCTGCCCGTTTGGAACGGGTCCTCCTCCGGCCATACGCCTCTGATGATCTCGAGACCGGGATCGTCACCGTGGGCATGTATCACCATCATGCGACCTGCCGGTGCCAATGCACGAGCCAGAGGAACGAGGACGAGAGCAGCCTTCCTGTCTGCCGGTGTGCGGGCGCGATAGGGCTGTGAAGCGATTATCAGGTCGTAGCCGTCACCAACCGAACCGGGCCGGGGGATGACGTCTTTGAGAATGAACTCCCGATCCTTCCGATAGAGCACCAAAACCGAGGGTCGTGCATAGAGCGGATTTCCTGTTTTGGGACTGGTGACCACTTCCCAAGCGTGGGCCAGACGATCGAACAACGCCTGGATCTGACGACCGAAGTCGTCAGAAGTGGATCCCTCCAGAGGTGCTTCTATCCAGTTGAGCGCATCGTGTTTCGCCGGATCGGGGGTGAGGCCCGGCGCCTCCTTGTAGTTCATGTTCGTGACCACTACCACCATCTCCGGATGCTCGAATAGGCGATCGGGAAAACGTTGCAGGGCGATTCGGACATCCTCGATGCTGATCTCTTTGCCCACGACCAGAAGAGGAATGTGGGTGAACTCCCGGTGCATCTTGCGGATGACCTGACTCAGTACCGACGCGTCGCCCATCCCGGCATCGAACACACGGAGGGCGTTCTCACCTGGTTGGACGTTGGCCAGCTCATCCCCGATGCGCTCCGCAACGACCGACTTCTCGTCCGTCGCCGTGGTGAACATCAGATAAGCGGCCCGGTTGTCGAAGAAGCGGGCCGCGGACCTGTCCATGACCACAAGGTAGTTCTCCCGGGATCGATCGAAGGCGTCTTGGTCCCCGAGACGGTGTGCAGCGGAGTCCAGGATCAATCCCGCTCGGTGAGTGTTTCGCCCCGGGGGCGCGTGGCCCTCATGGGCCTGAGGCGGGTCGGGGCGTCCCGGGAGATTCGAAGACGGTTAGCTTTGGAAAGATGGACACGAAACGCATCGAGGAATGGGCGGAGTCTTACCGCACAGCTTGGGAAGCCGCGGACAGTGCTGCGGCGGCGGCCCTATTCAGCGAAGACGCCACCTACCGAAACGACATCTTCCAAGAGCCCAACCGAAGCCGATCCGGGGTGATCGAGTACTGGAAAGGAGTCACGGCTGCCCAATCCGACGTCACCGTCCGTATGGGGAAGCCGTTCGTGGATGGCGACCGGGCGGTCGTCGAGTTCTGGACGACCATGAAGCTCGAAGGCGCCCCGGTGACTATTGGTGGAGCCCTTCTTCTCGAGTTCGACGAGACCGGTCTGTGTCAGTCACTCCGCGAGTACTACGCCTTCGCGGATGGGAGCATCGACCCGCCTCCAGAGTGGGG